>NZ_JAJCXD010000105.1:0-28120 GCF_021056305.1 Actinokineospora sp. PR83 | reverse complement strand
GGGATTCCGGGTGGTTGGCCGCAAGGCCGGCGGTTGGCGGGTGGTGGGCCGCTGCGCCTGTCGGTGGGGTTTGGGGGGTGGCTGGTGGCCGGGCCTGCGGTGTTCGGGGTGGCCTAGGTGCGTGGGTGGTCTTGGCGCTGCCAGACCACGAAGAAGCCCTCATCGGTGGTCATCGCTTCGACGAAGGCGTCGTTGTCGAAGCCGGGGAGGGACTGCAGGCGGGACATCAGGTCGTCGGCGCTGGGGTGGCCCGCGGGGACCGCGCAGCCGCCGCCGCCCTCGCGCATGAGCATGAAGAAGGTGTCCTCCTTCCAGGCGCTCTCGGGGATGATGCGGATCGCCACCTCGGCCAGGTCCGCCCACGACACCGACTCCTCGGTGCCGTCCGCGAGCAGCCGCCGGACACCGTCGTCGTCGACGGTGATGTCCGCCTCGCCGGGAATGCCTGACACACGTCCTCCGTGGGATGTCTTGCCGTACAGGGGAATCAGCTCGCCGCGGCGTCCAGCCTGCGCAGGGCGCCGCGCACCACCGCCGGGTCGGTCGTCGACCAGAACGGCGGCAGGGAGGCGCGCAGGAACCCGCCGTAGCGGGCGGTGGACAGGCGGGGGTCGAGGATCGCCACGATCCCGCGGTCGTCCATGGAGCGCAGCAGCCTGCCCGCGCCCTGGGCGAGCAGCAGGGCCGCGTGGGTGGCGGCGACGGTGAGGAAACCGTTGCCGCCCCTGGCCTCCACCGCCCGCTGGCGGGCCGAGGCGAGCGGGTCGTCCGGCCGGGGGAACGGGATCCGGTCCATCACCACCAGCGACAGCGACGGCCCGGGCACGTCCACCCCCTGCCAGAGCGACAGGGTGCCGAACAGGCAGGTCGCCGGGTTCTCGGCGAACTTCCCGACCAGCAGTGACGTCGAGTCCTCGCCCTGGCAGAGGATCTCGCCGTCGACGGCCTCCCGTAGCTGCGCCGCGGCCTGCTTGGCCGCGCGCATCGAGGAGAACAGCCCCAGTGTGCGGCCGCCCGCCGCCTCGACCAGCTCGCGCAGCTCGTCGAGGTAGGCCGGGGGCAGGCCGTCGCGGCCCGGCGGGGGGAGGTGCCGGGCCAGGTAGAGGATGCCGGACTTGGCGTGGTCGAAGGGGGAACCGACGTCCATGCCGGTCCACCGGATCCTGCCCTCGTCGGCGGGGGCTTCCTTGTCGATCGCGGTGCCCTCGACCTTCACGCCGCTGCTCTGCGCCACCGGCAGTCCCCACTGCCGGGCCAGGGCGTCGAACGACCCGCCGAGGGTGAGCGTCGCCGAGGTGAGCACCGTGGTGTTCTCGCCGAACAGCTTCTCCCGCAGCAAACCGGCCACGTTCAGCGGGGCCACCCGCATCGTCGGCGGGCGCGGGTTCTGCGACCCGAAGTCGCCGGTCACCCACACCACGTCGCGCTGGTGGGCGGTGTCGGTCTCGAAGGCCTCCAGCACCCGCACGGCCGTGTCGTGCACGTCCTCCAGGGCGGCCAGGGCCTGCTTGCGGGCGCTCACCGCGTCCGGCTCGTTGCCGCGCTTCTCCGGCCCGATCGCGGTGACGCAGTGCTGGGCGGCGTCGCGCAGGGCGGTGAGGGTGACCCGCAGCGGGTCGGGCAGCGCGTCCATCCGACCGACCGCCACGTCCTCCAGGAGCATGGCCAGCCCGTCCCCGCTCTCGGCGAGCCGGTCGGCGATGTCCTCCTCCACCAGCCTGCCCACCCGCCGGGCGGCGATGGACACGGCGGCGGCGGACAGCTCGCCGGTGGCCGCCGACGTCACCCGGTCCACCAGGTCGTGCGCCTCGTCGACGACGACCACGTCGTGCTCGGGCAGCACCTGGGCGGTGCCGAGGGCGTCGATGGCCAGCAGGGCGTGGTTGGTGACCACGACGTCCGCGCGCCCGGCCTCGGCCCGCGCCTTCTCGGCGAAGCAGTCGGTCCCGATCGGGCAGCGCGCGGCCCCCAGGCACTCCCGCGCCGACACCGACACCTGCCGCCACGACTGCTCGGACACCCCGGGCACCAGCTCGTCGCGGTCACCCAGTTCGGTGTCACTGGCCCACTCCCGCAGGCGGGTGACCTCGCGCCCCAGCCGGGAGATGGCGAACGGGTCGAACAGCACCTGGTCGTCGGGGTCGTCGGCCGGGCCGCCGTCGAGCTTGTGCAGGCACAGGTAGTTGCGCCTGCCCTTGAGGATGGCGAAGGTCGGCGTCCGCTTCAGCGGCTTGGCGAGGGCCTTGGCCAGGCGGGGGAGGTCGCGGTCGACGAGCTGCCGCTGCAGGGCGATGGTCGCGGTGGAGATGACGACCGTGGAGCCCTTCTCCACCGCGTGCCGGATGGACGGCACCAGGTAGGCCAGCGACTTGCCGGTGCCGGTGCCCGCCTGCACGGCCAGGTGCTCACCGGTGCGGATCGCCGCCTGCACCGCCTCGGCCATCTTGACCTGCCCAGGTCGTTCCGCGCCACCGACGGCACCGACCGCGGTGGCCAGCAGCTCACCGAGGGGAGGCAGGGAGTCCGGCACAGCGCAGACGGTACCGGTGGGGTCGGACAACCCGACCGCATCCCCCGACCGGGTTGTCCCGCTCGGCTGGCACTGCGCCGGGGTGGTCCCTCGACTGCACTGGGGGCACTGGTCCGAATGGAGGTACCCGCAATGACACGGCGAATGGCACGGCGAACCGTGATGCCCCTGTTCCTGGCGTCCACCCTGTTCTGCGCCCCGGCGGTGGCGGCGGCGGACCCGGTGGCCGCCCCGCCCGCGCCCCCGACCGCCGCGTCCGCCCCGGCCCCGGCGCGCGCCCAGGCGTCGGTGGGCGGCGGCACCGCCACCCTCGGCGCCGAGGCGGTGGAGGTGGAGCCCCTGGCGCCGTGCACCTCCGACGGCGCGTCCACCGCGGGCGGCCCGCCCAGCGCCACGACCGGGGGCACCGCCGCGGACGGCGGCCCGGTCGGCTTCGGTCCCGGCAAGACCACCTGCACCCCCGACCCGGGCACCGGTGTGGCCAAGGCGTTCGCCTCCGGCCGCGACTTCCGGATCGACGCGCTGCGGGCGCACGGCGGCCCGACGATCACGGTGCGCCGGTTCACCGCGGGCTGCGCCACGACGGGCCGCAGCGTCAGCTCGGCGGCGACCCTGGCGGGGGTCGACGGGGTGTCGACGCCGTGGTTCTTCCCGGTCAACCACACGATCACCGTCCCCGGTGCCACCGACGCGGACCCGCCGCTGGCGGCCATCACCGTCAACGCGGTGAGCGCCCCGGACCCCGAGGACAGGTCGGTCACGGTGAGCGCGCTCAAGATCCGCTTCTTCCCCGAGGGCGGCCCGGAGAGCGGCACCCTGCTGGTCGGCACGGTCACCTGCACCCCGGCCGCGCAGGGCTGACGGTCCGCGCTCAGTGCTCCAGCGCCACGGCCGCCAGGTTCGGGCGCCGGATCCCCGGCGAGCCGCTGCGGCTCCGGACCAGGCGGATCGCGGCGGGCCACGAGGTGAGGTCGACGGCGCGGGCGTAGACCGCGTAGGCCAGGCCGTGGGCGAGTGACCTGCGGAAGCTGGTGCCGGGTTCGCGGCGGTGGCGGTGGATGGGGCCCCAGACGGCGAACGGCAGCAGGCCCGAGGCGCCGTAGACCGCGAACGCGGCCCACGCGCCCCCGGTGAGCCAGGTCCAGGTGCCTGCCGGGTCGCCCAGGGCGTGGCCGAGCAGGAGCAGGTACGGGATCGGGTGGACCAGGCAGGCGAGCGGCCGGGTCCACGGTCGGGTGAGGTGGTGCACCGCCTTCGCCGTGGCCAGGGGGCTCAGGCCGGAGTTCCGGATTCGGCGCAGGTGGCCGATGTGCCGCAGCGCTTCCCGGTTCGACCGGGTCCGCCGGGCCAGGAGGTGGCGCAGGTCGTGCAGCGCCTCCTGCTCGACGTGGGTGTCCGCGGTGAACGCGGTCTGCCAGCCCTCGGCCGCCAGGCGGGCGCCGAGTCCGAAGTCCTCCGGCGCCGTGCCGCGCCACGGGCCGGAGCCGTCGGCGGTGGAGTCCAGGGCGGTCATCCTGGTGAACTGGCCGGGGAGGCCCGGGGTGCCGGTGCGGTCCAGGGAGCGCAGGTGGGCGGCGACGGGGCCGCGGGACTCCAGGTCCTGCACCCGGGCCAGGGCTGAGCCGAAGCGGTCCCGGAGGGTGCTGTCCCCGGCCGGTGGGGTGCGCCGGTCGACCACCCGCACGTCGACCCGGACGGCGCCGACGGAGGGGTCGCCGAAGAGGTGGTGGGCGGCGCAGACGTCGAGGGCGTCGGCCGCGGGGCGGCTGTCGGCGTCGAGGGCCACGACGACGGTGCGGTCGGTGTCGGCGTGCGCGCCCATCCAGGACTTCAGTTCGCGGTAGGCGGTGTTGAGCGCGGCTCCCCCGCCGGTGTGCGCTCCGCGGACGAGGTGCAGGTGGCGGTCGCCGCCGTGGCGGGGACCGCGCAGGCGGGTGACGTCGTCCGCGGAGTCGGCGATCACCCAGACGTGGGCGGTGGGGAACGTGGTGCGGAGGTACCCGATCGTGTCGCCGAGGGCGGGTTCGCGGTCTCGGCAGGGGATCAGGAAGTGCCACTCCAGCGCATCCGCGTCGCCGGTGGCGGAACGCCCGTGCCGCAGGTGGGGGAGCAGGATCAGCCCCGCGTGGCAGAGGAAGGCGACGCCCGCCGCCAGCGTGAGCGCCTGGGTCAGGCCGAGGAGGAGCGCGGGGCTCACCGCGGGCGCCCCGGTCCACCCGTCGCCTGCGGCGTGTGCGACCCGGGCGCGCTGAGTCCGAAGTGGAGGGACGAGCGCGCGGTGGTCGGGTGTTCGGCCGTCGCGCGCCGGGGTGGGCCCGGTTCGGGGTGTGCCACGGGTCCTCCGGGGGTCGGCGTCACCCGTGTGACGCGTGTGCCCGACATCATTGTGGTGCGGCGAACCCGGAAAACATCGCTGGATCGGGTGACATGTGCAGTAGCGGTGCGTGTAGGGCGGTGCGGTGATCCGGGCAATCCCGGCACTCGCGCCGGGATGACCACACCTCCGGGCGAAACCCCGTTCCGGAACCCGGGCCTCGTCGTTGATCCGGACAAGAGCGGTCTCGGATCAGGATGTCCACTGTGGATGAACAGGTCCCCCCGGGCGGCGGCGTCCGGGAGGGCGCGATGGCCGCCCGGGTCCGCGCCTTGTCGTGCGAGGTGAGGAAGAGCCATGCGTGAGGACGTCCTGGTGCTGGTGGGCACCTGCCCCGAGGCGGTCAAGGCCGCGCCCGTCGCCCTGGAGCTGGCCGCGCACCCGCGCAGGCGTCCCGTGCTCGTGCACAGCGGGCAGCACGCCCGCGTGGTCGAGCAGGCGCTGGCCCCGTTCGGCCTGGCCCCCGACGCGGTGCTGCCGGTGCGCCGGGGCGCGGGTGGGCAGGCCGAACTGGTCTCCGCGCTGCTGCCCCGGCTGGGCGCGCTGCTGGCCGAGGTGCGCCCCGCCGCCGTGGTCGTGCAGGGCGACACCACCACGGCCCTGTGCGGCACCCTCGCCGCGTTCTGGCGCGGTGTCCCGGTGGCGCACCTGGAGGCGGGACCGCGCACCGGGTCCCCCGAGGCGGGCAACCGCCTGCTGGTCGCCCGCCTCGCCGCGCTGCACCTGGCGCCCACCGCAGCCGCCGCGGCGGCGCTGCGCGCGGAGAACGTCCCCGCCGACACCACCGTGGTCACCGGCAGCACGGCCGTCGACGCCGCCCGGCTGATCGCCGCGGCCGGGCGGCGCCCCACCAGCCCGGTGCTGCGGCGGCTGGAGGGCACGGCCGACCGGCTGGTGCTGGTCGCCCCGCACCACCGCGAGTCCTGGGGTGCGCCGCTCGACGGGGTGCTCGGCGCCGTGCGCTCGCTGCTCGAACGCCACCGCGGGGTGCGCGCGGTGCTGCCCGCGCACCCCAACCCGGGCGTCCGCGCGCAGGTCGCCGCCGCGCTCGGCGGGCACCCGGCGGTCACCGTCACCGAGCCGCTGGACCACCCCGACCTGCTCTGGCTGCTGCGCCGCGCCGAGCTGGTGCTCACCGACTCCGGCGGCATCCAGGAGCAGGCGCCCACCTTCGGCGTGCCGGTGCTGCTCACCCGCGACAGCACCGAGCGCAGGGAGGCCGTGGACGCGGGCTGCGCCTGGCTCGTGGGCACCGAGCGCGCCCGCGTCCTCGACGCGGCCGACCGGGTGCTCTCCGGGGACCTGCGCGTCCGCGACCGGGCGAACCCGTTCGGGGACGGCTACGCCGCCGCGCGGGTCTGCGCGGCGCTCGACCGGGTGCTGCGCTCCCGGCCGCCGATGGCCACGGCCTCCTGACGGGGCGACCCGACCACCGGCGGGTCAGCCGACGGTGCCCACCAGGGTGACGTCGGCGGAGCGGAGCTGGGCCAGGGCCGACTCGACCGTGGGCGGGGCGACACCCGCGGTGAGGTCGAGGCGGACGGTGACGGCGAAGCCCGCCGCGGCGGCGTCCAGGGCGGTGGCGCGGACGCAGTGGTCGGTGGCGATGCCGACCACGTCCACCCGGTCCACGCCCCGGGCGCGCAGCCAGTCGGTCAGCGACGCGCCGCCGGGGCCCTCGCCCTCGAAACCGGAGTACGCCGCGGCGTAGGCGCCCTTGGAGAAGACCGCCTCGACCGGGCTGACGTCCAGCTCCGGGTGGAACGAGCTGCCCGGGGTGCCCGCCACGCAGTGCACCGGCCAGCTCTCGACGAAGTCCGGGGTGTCGCTGAAGTGCCCGCCAGGGTCGACGTGGTAGTCGCGGGTGGCCACCACGTGGTCGTAGCCGCCCGTCGCCACGTGCGCGCTGATCGCCGCGGCCACCGCGGCCCCGCCCGGCACGGCCAGCGAGCCGCCCTCGCAGAAGTCGTTCTGCACGTCGACGATGATCAGAGCATTCTTGCCCGGCTGGTTCATGACTGCTCCCGCGTGAGGTGGACGGTGGGGATGGCGGGTTCGCCCGCCGAGAGCTTCAGACCCTCCCAGGGCAGGCTGACCAGCCCCTGCCGCACCCGGTTGCGGCTGTCCTCCAGGGTGGGCAGGTCCTCGACCACCTGTCCACCCCTGATCAGCGGGATCTGCAGCGGCCGGTCGTGCTCGCCCGCCTCCGGGGCGGGCCCCTCGGCCGGGTAGACGACCTCCTCCAGCGCGGTGCCGGTGGGCTTGTGCCTGCGCAGCGCCAGCTTGCGCCCGCCGCGGGACTCCTTGTGCGAGCTGCGCTTGGCCACCGGCCGCCCCTCGACCTCGACCAGCTTGTAGACCATGCCCGCGGTGGGCCTGCCCGAGCCGGTGACCACCGAGGTGCCCACGCCGTAGGCGTCGACCGGCTCGGCGCGCAGGGCGGCGATCGCGTACTCGTCGAGGTCGCCGGAGACCACGATGCGGGTCCGGGTGGCGCCCAGCGCGTCGAGCTGCTCGCGGGCCTGGCGGGCCAGCACGCCGACGTCGCCGGAGTCGATGCGCACCGCGCCCAGCTCCGGGCCCGCCACCGCCACCGCGGTCTCGATGCCCGCGGTGATGTCGTAGGTGTCGACGAGCAGGGTCGTGCCGACGCCGAGGGCGGCGACCTGCGCCTCGAACGCCTCCTTCTCGGTGTCGTGCAGCAGGGTGAACGCGTGTGCGCAGGTGCCCGACGTCGGGATCGACCAGCTCCGCCCGGCCTCCAGGTTCGAGGTGGTGCCGAAGCCCGCCAGGTAGGCCGCCCGCGCCGCGGACACCGCGGCCCGCTCGTGCGTGCGCCGACCGCCCATCTCGATGATCGGCCGCCCGTTGGCCGCCCCCGCCATCCGCGCCGCCGCGGAGACGATCGCGCTGTCGTGGTTGAGGATCGAGAGCACCACGGTCTCCAGGACCACCGCGTCGGCGAACGTGCCGCGCACGGTCAGCACCGGGGAGCCGGGGAAGTACAGCTCGCCCTCGGCGTAGCCGTCGACGTCTCCCCCGAACCGGTAGTCCGCCAGCCACGACAGGGTGGTCTCGTCGACCACGCCCGTCGCCCGCAGGTGGGCCACCTCCTCCGGGCCGAAGCGGAAGTCGGTGATGGCGTCCACCACCCGCCGGGTGCCGCCGACGACCCCGTAGCGCCTGCCCTCGGGCAGCTTGCGGGCGAACGCCTCGAAGACGCAGCGCCGGGAGGCCGTGCCGTCGGCCAGTGCCGCGGACAGCATCGTCAGCTCGTAGTGGTCGGTCAGCAGTGCCGTGGTCCCAGCCATGCGGAGCAGCCTAGGACGCCGAACGGTCCGGTGTGTCCGGTGCACGCCGAAGTGATCTGTGACGTTGTACTCCGTTCGAATGAAGATCCGCTGAACCCGGTGAATCCGGTCGTGCCACCATTGACCCATGACCGCGCCAGTCGACATGGAGCAGACACAGGCCGACCCGGCCGGGTCCGAGGTGGTGGCCGAGGACCGCCCGTGGCAGACCGTCGTGTGGAACGACCCGGTCAACCTGATGTCGTACGTGACCTACGTGTTCCAGAAGCTCTTCGCCTACAGCCGCGACCAGGCGACCAAGCTGATGCTCGACGTGCACCACGAGGGCAAGGCGATCGTCTCCTCGGGCAGCAAGGAGAAGGTCGAGGGCGATGTGGCGAAGCTGCACGCCGCGGGCCTGTGGGCGACGATGGAGCACACCTCGTGAAGCCGTGGAAGCGCAAGGCCGACAAGGTCTTCGCCGACATCGACAAGCAGGAGGCCGCGGTGCTGCGCGGCCTGGTCTCGCAGATCGACGACATGCTGCGCGCCAGGGTCGAGGAGACCCCGCAGGACGAGCTGGCCGAGCTGACCGGCATCCGCACCGGCCCGACCAGCTCGCCGGACGACCCGATCCTGTCGCGGCTGCTGCCCGACTTCCACCGCCTCGACGACGACAACCCGTCGAAGGAGGACCTGGACTCGGCCGCCATGCTGCGCTCGCTGCACGAGCCGGGCCTGCTCGACGTCAAGGTCGGGGTGGCCGCGGTGGTGCTGGGGACCTGCCCGACCCACGGCGGCGAGGTCCGGCTGTCGCTGGAGCAGGCCGACGCGTGGCTCAGCGCGCTCAACGACGTGCGGCTGGCGCTGGGCACCGCCATCGAGGTGACCGACGACATGCCGGAGGAGCTGCCCGACGACGACCCGCGCAGCCCGCACCTGGCCGTCTACCACTGGCTGACCTGGGTGCAGGAGTCGCTGGTCCAGGCCCTGTCGTCGGACTGACCCGGTGACCGCCCGGCTCGGCAGGCACGGCGGCGCGCTGGTGGTGCTCTTCGACGGGGGCACCGTCGGCGGCGTCGACGCCCGCGGCGGGGCGCCCGGCACCCGGGAGCTGGACGTGCTGGCCCCGGAGAACCTGGTGGGCCGGGTCGACGCGGTGTGCGTGGCCTCCGGCGGGCCCGCCGGGCTGGCCGCCGCCGACGGGGTGCTGCGCTGGCTGCGCGAGCGCGACCGGGGCTTCCGGGTGGGGGAGGGGCCGGGGCAGGTGGTGCCGATCGTGCCCGCCGCGACCAACCCCGGCGGACCCGCGCCCGACGCCGAGGCGGGGTACCTGGCCTGCGAGGCGGCCGGGGAGTGGGCGGTCGACGGGGTGGCGGCCCTGGTCGAGGGCGCCGTCGTGGTCGTGGTGGTGGACGCCGAGCTGGACAAGGCGCGGTGCAGGCGGGTGGCCATCTCCGCCCGCGACGGCCTGGTCCGCGCCGGGGCGCCGGACGTCCCGACCACGGTGTTCGCCGCCGCCACCGGCACCGGGGCGCCTGCCGGGCCGCTGGAGCTGGACGCCCTGTGCGGTGCCGCGGCGGACAGCGTCACGGCGGCCTACCAGGTGCTCCGCGCCGAGGCCGCCGACCGGTGAGCGGCTCTCACGGACTGGGAGCCCGGTAACCACCCAGTAGGATGGGTGCCGTGCTGACGATCCGCCGAGACCTCGTGGACGCGCTGGTCGCCCACGCCCGCCGGGACCACCCGGACGAGGCCTGTGGCGTCATCGCGGGACCGGACGACGGCTCGGACCGCCCCGAGCGGTTCATCCCGATGCTCAACGCCGCCCGCTCGCCCACGTTCTACGAGTTCGACTCCGCGGACCTGCTCCGGCTGTACCGCGAGATGGCCGCCAACGACGAGGTGCCGGTGGTGATCTACCACTCGCACACGGCCACCGAGGCCTACCCGTCGCGCACGGACGTCTCCTACGCCTCCGAGCCGTTCGCCCACTACGTGCTGGTCTCCACCCGGGACCCGCAGGAGCACGAACTGCGGTCCTACCGGATCGTCGACGGGGAGATCACCGAGGAACCGATCGAGGTGGTCGAGTCCTACCGGTTCGCCCACACCGGCCCGGACGACGCACCCGAACAGTGATCAACCGCGCGCCCGGGAATACCGGGCGCGGTCCCGCACGTCTTCCCCTGTAGCACTGCCACACCCCGGAGGTTCCACCATGGCCGTCACGGTCTCGATCCCGACCATCCTGCGCACGCACACCGGTGGGGAGAAGTCCGTCCCCGCCGCGGGCACCACCCTCTCCGAGGTCATCGACGACCTGGAGGCCAACCACGGCGGCCTCAAGCAGCGCCTGGTCAAGGACGGCGCCCTGCACCGGTTCGTCAACGTCTACGTCAACGACGAGGACGTGCGCTTCGCCGGTGGCCTCGACGCCAAGGTCGCCGACGGCGACAACGTGACCATCCTCCCCGCCGTGGCCGGCGGCTCGCGCTAACCCCTGCCAGGGAGGTTGTTCGACGATGGCCCGCTACGACTCACTGCTCGACGCGCTCGGCGACACCCCACTGGTCGGGCTGCCGCGGCTGTCGCCGTCGGCGGACGTGCGGCTGTGGGCCAAGCTCGAGGACCGCAACCCGACCGGCTCGATCAAGGACCGGCCCGCGCTGGCCATGATCACCGCCGCGGAGCGCGACGGGGTGCTGCTGCCCGGCAACACCATCCTGGAGCCCACCTCGGGCAACACCGGCATCTCGCTGGCCATGGCCGCCAAGCTCAAGGGCTACGGGCTGGTCTGCGTGATGCCGGAGAACACCTCCGAGGAGCGCAGGACGCTCCTGCAGGCCTACGGGGCCAGGATCGTCTTCTCGCCCGCGGCGGGCGGCTCGAACGAGGCCGTCCGCCGGGCGAAGGAGCTGGCCAAGGAGCACCCGGACTGGGTGATGCTCTACCAGTACGGCAACCCGGACAACGTCGGCGCGCACTACCGCGGCACCGGCCCGGAGATCCTGCGCGACCTGCCGTCGATCACCCACTTCGTCGCCGGGCTGGGCACCACCGGCACGCTGGTGGGGGTGGGCCGGTACCTGCGCGAGCAGAAGCCGGGCGTGGAGATCGTGGCGGCCGAGCCGCGCTACGGCGAGCTGGTCTACGGCCTGCGCAACCTCGACGAGGGGTTCGTGCCCGAGCTGTACGACCCCGAGGTGCTGACTGGCCGCTACTCGGTCGGCTCCTACGACGCGCTGCGCCGCACCCGCCAACTGCTGGAGACCGAGGGCATCTTCGCGGGCATCTCCACCGGCGCCATCCTGCACGCGGCGCTGTCGGTGGCGGAGAAGGTCGCCAACCGGGGCGGGGAGGCCGACATCGTCTTCATCGTCTGCGACGGCGGCTGGAAGTACCTGTCCACCGGCGCCTACAGCGGCAGCCTCGACGAGGCATCCGAGCGGCTGGACGGGCACCTCTGGGCCTGAGCACCGTGCTCTAGGGTTGCCCGCCATGTCGACAATCTCCCGCACCGCGGTGGTCGACGCCCCGGTCGCCGCGGTGTGGCCGGTGGTCTCCGACGCCAGGCGCCTGCCCGACTGGTTCAGCTTCGCCGACCGGGTGGACGTGGTGTCCGGCTCCGGCCTCGGCGAGGCGCGGTTGCAGCACGCCCGGTTCGAGGGGCGCAGGCAGGAGGTCGACCAGGAGGTCGTGGAGTTCACCCCGGAACGGGTGATCGCCTGGGCGCACCGGGCCGAGCGCCTCGACGGCGATCCGGCCCCGGTGCGGGCCACCGGCGTGGTGTTCCGGGTGGAGCTGACCGCGGAGGGCGGCGCGACCCGGGTGCGCCTCGCGCAGACCCTGACCCCGGCGGGCGTCGGCCGGGCGGTCGCCCTGCACCTGTTCGGCGCCGCGGCGATCGGGCGGACCATCGCCGAGAGCCTGGTGCGCCTGTCCCGGTCCCTGGCCTGAACCCCGCGGGACGCGGGCACAATGGCCGCCATGAAGGTCATCGGCCTGCTGGGCGGGATGAGCTGGGAGTCCTCGGCTGAGTACTACCGGATCGTCAACGAGCGCGTGCGGGAGCGGCTGGGCGGGCTGCACTCGGCGCGGTGCGTGCTGTACTCGGTGGACTTCGCCGAGATCGAGCGGATGCAGGTCGAGGGCCGCTGGGACGACGCCGCCGCGGTGCTCGCGGACGCGGCCCGGGCGCTGGTGCGGGCCGGGGCGGAGGTCGTCGTCCTGTGCACCAACACCATGCACAAGGTCGCCGACCGCCTCACCGACGGGCTCGGCGTGCCGCTGCTGCACCTGGCCGACGCGACCGCCGAGGCCGTGACCGCCGCGGGCCTGACCTCCGTCGGCCTGCTCGGCACCGCCTTCACCATGGAGCAGGACTTCTACACCGGCAGGCTCGCCGCGCACGGCCTCGACGTGCTCACCCCGGGCGCCGCCGACCGCGCCGAGGTGCACCGGATCATCTACGGGGAACTGGTGCTCGGGGTCGTAGAGGAGTCGTCCCGGCAGGTCTACCGCGAGGTGATCGGCAGGCTGGTCGAGCGGGGCGCGCGGGGGGTGGTCCTGGGGTGCACCGAGATCGAGCTGCTGGTGTCCGCCCGGGACAGCCCGGTGCCGGTGTTCCCGACCACCCGCCTGCACGCCGAACTCGCCGTCGACCTGGCCCTGGCCGACTAGTGGGCCGGGGCCAGGCCACCGGTGTCACAGGGTGAGGTCGGCCAGGTCCTCGTCGGTCAGTTCGATGTCGCCCGCGGCCAGGTTGGACTCCAGGTGCGCGATCGACGAGGTGCCCGGGATCAGCAGGATGTTCGGCGACCGGTGCAGCAGCCAGGCCAGCGCGACCTGCCGGTCGGTGGCCCCGTGCCGCCCGGCGACCCGGTTCAGGGCTTCGGCCTGGAGCGGGGTGAACCCGCCGAGCGGGAAGAACGGCACGTAGGCGATGTCCAGCTCCGCCGTCTCGTCCACCAGCGCGTCGTCACCGTGGTCGACGACGTTGAACAGGTTCTGCACGCACACCACCGGCGCGATCGACCGCGCCTCGGCGAGCTGCGCGGCGGTGACGTTGCTGACACCCAGCTCCTTGATGAGCCCCTGCTCGCGCAGCTCGGCCAGCACCCCGAACGGCTCGGCGAGCGAGCGCTCCACCGGGCCGGTCAGCCCGGGCATCCGCAGGTTGACCACGTCGAGGCTGTCCACCCCGAGGCGGTCCAGGTTCTCCCGGACGGCCAGCCGCAGGTCGTCGGGCTCCAGCGCCTCCGGCCACCCGCCCTCGGCGTCGCGGCGCGCGCCCACCTTGGTGACCAGCACCAGGTCGTCGGGGTAGGGCCGCAGGGCCTCGGCGATGATCTCGTTCACCACGTACGGGCCGTAGTAGTCCGAGGTGTCCAGGTGCCGCACACCCAGCTCGATCGCCCGCCGCAGCACGGCCACCGCCGCGTCGCGGTCCTCCGGCGGCCCGAACACGTGCGGGCCCGCCAACTGCATTGCTCCGTACCCGATGCGGCCGACCTCGGCCGCCCCGAGCTTCCCGTTCTTCTGCATGGTGTCCACGATGCCCCCTCCCGCCCTGGCGGGCTCGCTTTGGCAGGACTCTGCCACCGCCGACCTGGTGCCGCTCCAGGTGCACACTGGAACCGATGACAACATCGGGGATCACCGTCGTGCGCGGCGAGCAGGAGCTGTACCCGCGGCTGGTGCACGCCTTCGAGCACGCGCGCACCGAGATCAGCTGCGCCGTCGACCAGCTCTTCTCCTGGGTGGTCACGCGCACCGCGTCGGTGCCCGCCACCCGGTTCCCGCCGGGGGTGCGGGTCCGCAAGCTCTACCGCGCGGGCCTGCTGCTCGACCCGGCCTTCGCCGGGTACGCCCACACCATGGCCGACCTCGGCGCCGAGGTGCGGGTGCCCGAGCGCGAGGTGAACGAGACGGTCCTGATCGACCGCCGGGTGGCCGTCCTGGCGGGCGACACCGCGTACGGCCCGCGCGGCTACAGCGTCGTCACGGTGCCCGAGGTCGTGCAGGGCATCGCCTCGCTGTTCGACACCGCGTGGGCCACCGCCGCCCCACTGGAGCTGTGGGACGCCGACCGGTCCGACCTGCGGGCGCTGGCGCCGCGGGTGCTGGAGGCGCTGGCCGCGGGCGCCAAGGACGAGACCGCCGCCCGCGCCGTCGGCCTGTCCGTGCGCACCTACCGGCGGCGGGTGGCCGAGCTGATGGCCGCCCTCGGCGCCGAGACCCGGTTCCAGGCGGGGGTCCGGGCCCGCGAACTGGGCCTGATCTGACGCGTCGGGATCGCCCGCGGTGAGCAGTGCGCCCCGGGGCCGGTCTCGGGGTTGTCCCGGATACCCCGGGTGCGGAAAACACGTAGCCTCGAAACCGTGAGCACTTCGCCCGTCAAGACCCCCGCGGCCCGCGTCCTGCCGCCGAACCCGGCCAGGGCCGGGATCGTGATCGGGGCGTTCACCGCGCTGCTCTACCTGGTGGAGCTGGTCGACGTCGTCCTGCCCGCGCAGCTCGACCAGAACGGGATCATCCCGCGCTCGGTGTCCGGGCTCGACGGCATCCTGTGGGCGCCCCTGCTGCACGGCGGCTGGGGGCACCTGATCGGCAACACGCTCCCGTTCCTCGTGCTCGGCTTCCTGGCCATGGCCAACGGGCTGGGCCAGTGGGTCGCGGTGACCGCCACCATCTGGGTCGTCTCCGGGGTCGGCGTGTGGCTGACCGGCGCGCCGGGCGTCACCGTCGGCGCGTCCGGGATCTGCTTCGGCTGGCTGCTGTTCCTGCTGGTCCGCGGCCTGTTCAACCGCAGCGCGGTGCAACTCGGCGTCGCCGCCCTGCTGCTGCTGTACTGGGGCACGATGCTGTTCGGGGTGCTGCCGGGCAACCAGGGCATCTCCTGGCAGGGCCACCTGTTCGGGGCGGTCGGCGGTGTCCTCGCCGCCTGGTTCGTCGCGCAGGCGAACAAGGGGGTCGCCAAGCGGCAGGTCACCGCGCCCCCGGCGTTCCCGGTATGAGCGCGCCGATCGGGATCTTCGACTCCGGGGTGGGCGGGCTGACCGTCGCCCGCGCCATCCTCGACCAGCTCCCGCACGAGCGGCTGCGCTACGTCGGCGACACCGCGCACAGCCCGTACGGCCCCAAGCCCATCGCCGAGGTTCGCGCCCGCGCACTGGACATCGCCGACGGCCTTGTCGCCGACGGGGTCAAGATGCTGGTCATCGCCTGCAACACGGCCTCGGCGGCCTGCCTGCGTGACGCCCGCGAACGCTACGACGTGCCCGTGGTCGAGGTGATCGTCCCGGCCACCCGGCGGGCCGCGGCGGCCACCCGGTCCGGGCGGGTCGGAGTGATCGGAACCGCTGGAACGATTCGGTCCCGCGCCTACGACGACGCGTTCGCCGCCGCCGCGGGCATCACCGTGACCGGTTCGGCCTGCCCCCGGTTCGTCGACTTCGTGGAACGCGGTGTGACCGCGGGCCGCCAGATCCTCGGCCTGGCGCAGACCTACCTCGAACCCCTCCAGCAGGCCGAGGTCGACACCGTGGTCCTCGGCTGCACGCACTACCCGCTGCTCACCGGCCTCATCCAGGTGGTCATGGGGCCCGACGTGACCCTGGTGTCCAGCGCCGAGGAGTGTGCCAAGGACGTCTTCCGGGTGCTCACCGAACGTGGTCAGGTGGCCGAGGGGGGTGACCCCGGTCCGCACGAGTTCCGGGCCACCGGGGCGGCTGAACCGTTCCACCGCTTGGCCCGCCGGTTCCTCGGCCCGGAACTGGCCGGGGTGGCCCCTGCGGCCATCCGGTGATCGTGCGGAGGGCCCTGCGTGTGACAGGCTGTCCGACGTGCTGCTGACCGTCCTCGGCTGTTCCGGGAGCGTCCCCGGACCCGGTGCCCCCGCCTCCGGCTACCTGTTGGAGGCCGAGGGGTTCCTGCTCGGCATCGAACTCGGCAACGGGACCTTCTCCGCGCTGCAAGCCCTGCGCGACCCGTTCGAGCTCGACGCCCTGCTGTTCTCGCACCTGCACGCCGACCACTGCGCCGACTTCTCCGCGCTGAGCGTCTACCGCCGCTACCACCCGGCGCCGACGATCGACCCGCGGGCGAACAAGCTGCCGGTGCACGCCCCCGCGGAGGCGCCCACCCGGTTCAGCGCCCAGTACGGCACCGACGAGGCCGACCGGCAGGTCACCGACCTGTCCGACGTCTACGACTTCGTGCCGCTGGGCGTCGGCAAGTTCCAGGTCGGTCCGTTCGAGGTCGTCTCGGCCCCGGCCGCGCACCCGTGCGAGTCCTACAGCTTCCGGATCAGCCACGGCGGCCGCAGCCTGGGCTACACCGGCGACACCGGGGTCAATGCCGTGCTCCCCGACCTGGTGCACGACGTCGACACCTTCCTCGCCGAGGCGTCCTGGACGCACTCCGGCGCGGTGATCCCCGACCTGCACCTGTCCGGCCGGGAGGCGGGCGAGATCGCCGCGCAGGCCGGGGTGGGTCGGCTGCTGCTCACCCACATCCCGCCGTGGACCGACTCCGCGGCCGTCCTCGCCGAGGCCAGGGCGGCCTACCGGGGCGATGTGGTGATCGTGCGGCAGGGCGCGAGCTACGAGGTCTGAGTGGCCCATCTAGGCTGGCCGACGTGGTGAGAAGCGATGGCAGGAACGACGACCAGCTCCGGGACATCAAGATCACCCGCGGCTACCAGGACTGGCCCGCGGGCTCGGTGCTCGTGGAGTTCGGCCGCACCAGGGTGCTGTGCGCGGCCAGCGTCACCGAGGGCGTGCCCCGCTGGCGCAAGGGCTCCGGGCTCGGCTGGGTCACCGCCGAGTACGCGATGCTCCCGTCGGCCACCAACACCCGGAGCGACCGCGAGTCGGTCAAGGGCCGCGTCGGTGGGCGCACGCACGAGATCAGCAGGCTCATCGGCCGCTCCCTGCGCGCCTGCATCGGCCTGGCCGCGCTCGGCGAGAACACCATCCACCTCGACTGCGACGTGATCCAGGCCGACGGCGGCACCCGCACCGCGGCCATCACCGGCGCCTACGTCGCCCTCGCCGACGCGGTCACCTGGCTGGCCGCGGGCGGCAGGCTCGCCGACCCGCAGCCGCTGTCCTGCGCGGTGTCGGCGGTCAGCGTCGGTGTGGTCGGCGGGCGCATCCGCCTGGACCTGCCCTACGAGGAGGACTCGCGCGCGGAGGTCGACATGAACGTCGTCGCCACCGACGCGGGCACCCTGATCGAGGTGCAGGGCACCGGCGAGGGCGCCACGTTCGCCCGCTCCACCCTGGACAAGATGGTCGACCTGGCGCTGCAGGGGTGCGCGGAGCTCAACCGCGTGCAGGCCGAGGCGCTGGCGCTGCCGTACCCGGGCACCCTGCCCGAGCCGAAGCCCGCCAAGTCCACCCAGCCGAAGGCGGGCAAGTGAGCAGGGTCCTGCTGGCCACCCGCAACCAGAAGAAGCTGGCCGAGTTGCGGCGCATCCTGCTGGCCGAGGCCGTGCACGGGGTGGAGATCGTCGGCCTCGCCGACCTCCCCGAGTTCCCCGACGCGCCGGAGACCGGGGCGACGTTCGAGGAGAACGCCCTGGCCAAGGCCCGCGACGCGGTCCGCGAAACCGGCCTCCCGGTCATCGCCGACGACTCCGGCGTCACCGTCGACGCCCTCAACGGCATGCCCGGCGTGCTCTCCGCCCGCTGGTCCGGCAGGCACGGCGACGACCAGGCCAACCTCGACCTGGTCCTGGGCCAGCTCACCGACGTGCCCGACGATCGGCGCGGCGGCGGCTTCGTCTGCGTGGTCGCCTTCGTCCTCCCCGACGGCACCGAGACCACCCTGCGCGGCGAGTGGCGCGGCACGATCAGCCGGGAACCGCGCGGCACCAACGGCTTCGGCTATGACCCGATCTTCGTGCCCGAGGGCGAGACCCGCTCCTCGGCGGAGATGGCACCGGAGGAGAAGGACGCGGTCTCCCACCGCGGCCGCGCCCTGCGGCTGCTGGTCCCGTACCTGCGCGTGCTGGCCCAGTGAGGGCAGGTCCCAGGACCTGCGCTCCGAGCCGTTCACGCCCTGGGAATCCCGGGCTGCCAGGCGGGCCCACGTGTCCGGCAGCGCGGCCGAGGCTCATCGGAGTACCGCGTCCAGGGTCCGGGCTCCGGCGGTGACCGACTTCGCGGCCGTGGACCAGGCGGTGCGCAGCGGGTGCTCGGTCAACAGCACGACGACGTAGCGCCACCCCGCCCCCACCAGACCGGTGCTGTGCACGACGATGTCCCGTGCCGAATCCGACCAGCCCTGCTTCACCGCCCACGGCGCGCTCAGCCCGTCCGGGATGCCGAAGTGCTGGTCGAACCCGTCCGCCGCGGACCGGGGCGCGGCGGCCAGCGCGTCGACGACCAGCGCGCGGTCGGCGGGGGGCAGCGACCCCAGCACGTGGGTGTAGACCCCGGCCACGTCCCGGGCGGTCAGCAACACGTCGCCCCAGCGGCCGGGGATGGCGGGCGGGCGGGTGTCGCGCAGGCCCATCGCCCGCGCGGTCCGGGTCACCAGCGCCGCGCCGCCCCGCCGCACCCACAGGGCGCTGGCGATGTCGTCGTCGGACAACCGCAGCATCCGCGCCACCTGGTTGCGGGTCGCGGTGTCCGCCCCGGCCCCCAGCACGTCCACCGCGATCAGCAGCTTGACCAGCGACGCCGACCGGAACCGCCGGTCCGCCCCCGCCGAGACGACCTCGGTCCCGGTCTCCCGGTCCAGCACGAGCAGCCCCACCTCGGCGGCCCGGTCCACCCCGCGCACGGCACCGGTCACCGCCGACGCCGTCGGAGCGGGCCCGGACGGCGCCTGCCGGGGTCTGTCGGGCGGTGGCGGCGCCGTGGTCGCGGGTGGGAGCGGGGCGGCGGTGTCCTGCCGGGGCAGGACGATCACCGGGGCGGCGAGCACGGTCGGGCCGGTGTCCGGGGTGGTCGAGCAACCGACCGCGAGGGCGAGGACGGGGAGCAGGAGCCAACGGCGCATGCCGGGAAGAACGCGGCCCCCGGCCGGGGAAGTTGACCCGTCCGGAACTCAACTTCCCCGCGCCGCGCGCCGTTACGCCGCGGCGGGCCGGGAGGTTGCCCCCGGTCAGATCTTGAGGTCTTTGCGCAGCTTGGCGACGTGACCGGTGGCCCGCACGTTGTACTGGGCGTGACTCAGCACACCCTCCGGGTCGACGACGAAGGTGGAGCGGATCACGCCGGTGACCGTCTTGCCGTACATGGTCTTCTCGCCGAAGGCGCCGTAGGCGTTCATGACCGCCTTGTCCGCGTCGGACAGCAGCGGGAACGTCAGACCCTCGTCGGCGACGAACTTGGCCAGCTTCGCCTGCTTGTCCGGGGAGATGCCGAGCACGGCGTAGCCCGCGCCGCCCAGCTCGGCCAGGTTGTCGCGGAAGTCGCACGCCTGCTTGGTGCACCCCGGCGTCGCCGCGGCCGGGTAGAAGTACACGACCACGGACCGGCCGCGGAAGTCCGACAGCGAAACCTGGTTGCCCTCGCTGTCGGGGAGGGTGAAGTCGGGGGCGGGGTCGCCCGCGGAGAGTCGCCCAGGGGGGACCGGCTTTGTCTCGCTCATGGCGTGACGCTAGCGCGCCCGCCTCAGGCGGTCTCGCTGAACACCGTCACCGCGCTCCCGGCCCCCGGCTCCGGCGCGGCACCGATGCGCACCCAGGTCTTCTCCTGCGGCACGGCGAAGGCCACCGAGAACCGCAACGTCTCACCCGGCTTCACCTCCGCGCCGCCGACGACCCCGGTGTAGCCCTGGGTGGAGTCGATGACCTGCTGGGTGGCGCTGCCGTTGGCGGTGGCCGACAGCGACAGCAGCGTCGGCTTGTAGGGGGCCGGGCCGTCGTTCTCCACGGCCATGTCGAACCCGACCGCCCGCACGGCGGGGGGCGAGGCCGAGTTCGTCGGCACGAACGACTTCGCCTCGGACACCGTGATGGTCAGCCCGGCGCCGAGGGAGGTCCGGTCGCCGCCGCGGGAGGCGGGCCCCCCGGACCGGGCGACCTTGTCGCTGAGGGTGGTCGGTGGCGAGGTCGAGGTCTGGGTGGCGGAGTCGTTCGCGCCACAACCCGCGACGGCCATCAGCGCCGCGCAGGCGGCAGCGGTCAGACGGGCGAGCTTCACCGGACGTGCCTTTCTCGCGGAGGGGGACGCGGGGGTGTGCGCACTCCACCATGACGGCAGGCACGGCCCACCGCCGCAGCGGATGCCGGGTTGAGTCGGACCTGGTGTCGTGCTGTGGCCGAGCCGTGACCAGCGGCGCACACCGGGTGATCGACGCCACGGCCGTGGCCTGCGGTTCCCCGGTTCTTCAGGCGGCGAAGGCGAAAAACAGGACGAACAACCCGACCCCGACCAGCCAGGCGGCGATCAACCAGCCGAAGTCCCGCCACGGCGCCACCGCGCGGTTGTCGTCGGCCCCGGGCACGTGCACACCCCGCTCCTCGAACCGGTCCACCAGCCGCAGGAGCGCGGCGAAGGGTCGGGGCGCGCGCACGCTGTGAATCGTCCCACAGCGCTCAGCGCCTGCGCCCCTTGATGTGGTTCGAGAACGCCCGCGCGATCTCCCGCTCGGCGTCCCGGGTGGCCAGGCTCGCCCGCTTGTCCCAGGACTTCTTGCCCTTCACCAGCGCCAACTCCACCTTCACCCGCCCGTCGGCGAAGTACATCGACAGCGGCACCAGGGACAACCCGCCCTCGTGCACCCGCAGCGCCAGCTTGTCGATCTCCCGCCGGTGCAGCAGCAGCTTGCGCACCCGCCGCGGGGTGTGGTTGGTCCACGTCCCGAAGGCGTACTCGGCGATGTGCAGTCCGCGCAGCCACACCTCACCGTCGTCGATCGTGGCGAAGGAGTCGACGAGCGAGGCCCGCCCCAACCGCAGGCTCTTCACCTCGGTCCCGACCAGCACCACCCCGGCCTCGACCGTGTCGAGCACCAGGTAGTCGTGCCGCGCCTTCCGGTTCGACGCGATCGTCCCCGGCTGCGGCTTCTTCGCCATGCGCCCAGCCTACTTCGAGGGGCGATCGCTTATTAAAGTGCGCCTACCCGTATTATAGTTGGGGTAAATGAACTTTGCCAGGTCAGGAGGCGCACGTGGACTTCACTCGCCCCCTGGCCACGGTCACGCCCACGTTGGACGGCGGTGTGCTCGCGGCCCTGGCCCGGGCTGAAGCGAACTTCACGACCGGGCAACTGCGCCGCCTGCTGGGTGACCACTCGGAAGAGGGGATCCGGCGGGTTCTCCGGCGCTTGGTCGAACAGGGAATCGTGACCTCGGAGCGGGTCGGCAACGCGTTCGCCTACCGCTTCAACCGCGAACACCTCGCTGCTGATCACGTGCTCGGTCTGGCTCACCTGTTCGAGGACTTCCTCTTCCGCCTCAGCGGGCTTCTCGGTCAGTGGAAGGTCCCGCCCGTCTACGCGGCGGTTTTCGGGTCGGTGGCACGGCGCTCGATGACGAATTCCAGTGACATCGATCTGTTTGTCGTCCGCCCGGACGCGGTGGCCGATGAGATCTGGGATTTCCAGGTCGCCGGGTGCGTCGACCAGGTCGCCAAGTGGACCGGCAACGACCTGCGCCTGCTGGAGTTCACCGGAGCGGAACTCCGCGCCCGGAGCGCCGGTGAACCGGTGTTCCGGGATGTGGTGGCCCACGGGCTCACGGTCGCCGGGCAACGGACCTGGCTGATCCGGCAACTGACGAGAAAAGAGTGAGCGTGCGAACTGTTCCCTGTCCGCAGGCGGTTCGACTCGGGCGGCTGCGCAAAGCCGACCAGTTCCTGCAGGCCGCGACAATCGTCGTGGCCTTCGCCGACGATGAGGGTGAAGTCGCCGACGCGTGCGTGACCTTGTTCGTCCACGCGGGCATCGCGGCGGCCGATGTGATCTGCTGCGCAGCCCTCGGCGAGCATCCGCGCGGCGAGAACCATGGGGAGGCCGTGGCGATGCTCGCGTCGGTCGACCGGCCGACATCGCGACACCTGCAGACGCTGCTCGCCATGAAGACCAAAGCGGGCTACACCCACACACCTGCTTCGGCCGATGACCTGAAACGGGCGGGCCGTGGCGCCGAGGCGCTGGTCGAGCGCGCGCGGATGGCGGCGGGGCGCTGAGGTCGCCGGGGACTGGTGGGACCGGAGAGACTCGAACTCTCACTGGCACGGACCTAAACCGTGTGCCTCTGCCAATTGGGCTACGGTCCCGCGGTCGCCTGTGTCGGCGGCCACGCCCCAGGGTAACGGCGTGGCCGGCGCGCGGGGCGGCCGGTGGGTGATCTACCGTGGTGCCCGCCGACGGCGGTTTCCTAGGAGGACACGTGGCCCGCGACCCCGACACCATCCAGCGCGAGATCGAACAGGCGCGTGACGCGCTCGCCGCGACCCTGGACCAACTGGGCACCAAGGCGAGCCCGAAGCGGCTGGTGGACAACGCCAAGGCCGAGGCCCGGTCGAAGCTCGACGACCCGAAGGTCAAGTACGCCCTCATCGGCGTGGGTGTGCTGGTGGGCCTGCTCGTGGTGCGCAGGATCTTCAGCTAGTGGGAGGTCCTCAGCCGCTCCGGCGGCTGGGGACGACTCGCTCTGCCTGCTGGTGTCTCTCTTGGCGGTGCCCGGGGTGGATCCGCTTGGCGTGTGTTCAGGGCCCGGAATCTGCTACGCCGTGTGCTTCGGCTCAAGCGCCGGTCGTTTGTTGGTGGTGCCCGGGTGGGTGGATCTGCTTGGGCGGGGCCCCTACAGCGATCATGCGCCCAGTGTGACCGAGTGGGGCTGAAGGGATGCCCCACAGCCCCAGCAGGCTTGCACATGATCGCTACCCCCACCCAAGCACATCCACCCACCCGGGCCTTTGCGTAGCCGGGCAGGCGGTTGCGGGGGTGGCTGGCTTTCGCTGCGCACGGTGGGTCGCGAGTGGCGGGCCGCCGGTGGGGTTCGACGTGGCTGGCCGTCGGCTGGTGGGTGCTCGGTGGCTGCGCTCGTGGGGTTCGGGGGAGCCGACCACTGCGCCGGAGGTGTTCAGGGTGGCGGGCAACCGGGTTCGGGGTGGCTGCCCGCCCGCCTGTGGGGTTCGGGGTGTTCCGGTGGCCTGCCGACGTGGATCTGGTGCCGGTGGTGTCGGGTCAGGCGGTTGTCGCCTCGTCGGTGGCGGGGGTCGGGCCTGGGGGCGGGGTGGCCAGGCGGGCGGTGAGGTAGGCCGTGGTGAAGCCCAGGGCGTCGCCGTCCAGGGTGTGGACGACGGTGCGGGGTTGGTCGCCGGGGGCGATGCGCTCGGCGAGCTGGTCGGCCTGGTCGCGGGCCGCGATGAGGCCCGGGGCGGTCGCGGTGAGGACCTCGTCCCCACCCGTCACCTCGACCTTCCAGTCGTCGCCGTCGCGGGTGTAGTTCGCCAGGATCGGCTCGAACATCCTTGGCCCTCCTGTTCTGCTCACCGACCAGCGTAGGCCCGGTGCCTGCGCGGTGCCGGAGTTCAGTTCCCCACCATGCTGGACAGCCCGGTCCACAGTGCCCGCATCAGGTGGTCGGCCGCCTGCTCGGCGGTGACGTCCTCCTCGTTGACGTACCACAGCGACAGGCGCTCGCAGGCGCCGACGACGATCTGGGCGGCCGCCTCCAGGTCCTGGTGGGGTGCGTCGGGCAGGAAGGCCTTGAACAGGGCGAGGTCGATCTCCACCTGCTCCTGGCGGCCCGCCTCGATCTCCGCGGCGGCGGCCGGTCCGGCCACGGCGGCCTCGCTGCGCAGCATGAGCGACCAGGCGCGGCGGTGGGTGTCGGTGAACTCGAAGAAGGCGACCAGGCCGCGGCGCAGGGCCTCCTCCGCGCTGGTGGACCCCACGACGGACTCGGTGGTGGCCTTGGCCAGCTCGGTGCGGGCCTGGCGGATGCAGGCGACGAGCAGGCCCTCCTTGGAGCCGAAGTACTCGTAGATCATCGGCTTGGAGACCCCGCACAGCTCGGCGATGTCGTCCATGGAGGCGGCCAGGTAGCCCCGGTCGGCGAAGATCTCCTCGGCGACGGCCATCATCTGCCGTTCGCGCTCGGCGCGGGGCATTCGGCGCTTGCGCTCAACCTTGCCACCGGTCATTGTCACGGGATTGAGTCTACCGCAAGTAACCTACTCAGAGTAAGCTTGACTCCGGGTAACAGGTACATACTAGTCACGGAGGCGCGGCCCATGGGCAAACTCATCCACACCGGTGTGGTGATCGTCGGCACCGGGTTCTCCGGCATGGGAATGGCCATCCAGCTGCGCAAGGAGGGCCGCGAGGACTTCGTCGTGCTGGAGAAGGCCGACGACTTCGGCGGCACCTGGCGCGACAACAGCTACCCGGGCTGCGCCTGCGACATCCAGTCGCACATGTACTCGTTCTCCTTCGAGCCCAAGGCCGACTGGTCCCGCGCGTTCGCCCCGCAGGCGGAGATCTACCAGTACATGCGCGACGTGGCCGCCAAGTGGGACCTCGCCCGCAACACCAACTTCGGCGTCGAGGTCGCGGGTGCGCGCTGGGACGAGGAGGAAAACCGCTGGTACGTCGCCACCACCGGCGGTGACACCTACGTCGCGCAGTACGTGGTCGCGGGCATCGGCGCGCTGCACCTGCCGCAGGTCCCGCACCTCAACGGCATCGAGAACTTCGAGGGCAACGCCTTCCACTCCGCGCGCTGGGACCACGACTACGACCTCACCGGCAAGAAGGTCGCCGTGATCGGCACCGGCGCCAGCGCCGTGCAGTTCATGCCGCGCATCGCCAAGCAGGTCGCCGAGCTGACCCTGTTCCAGCGCACCCCGCCGTGGGTCATGCCCAAGCCCGACCACGCCATGCCCGGCTGGGCCAAGACGGCGCTGGCGAAGGTCCCCGGCGCCCACCGCGGCTACCGCAGCTTCCTGTACTGGCTCAACGAGGCCCGCGCCATCGGCTTCAACGGCCACCAGGGTGTGCTCAAGGCGGCATCGAGGCTGGCCGAGTGGAACATCAAGCGGTCCGTGCAGGACCCGGAGCTGGTCGCCAAGCTCACCCCGGACTACGTGATGGGCTGCAAGCGCGTCCTGATCTCCAACGACTACTACCCGGCCTTCCGCCGCGACAACGTCTCCCTCGACACCTCCGGCGTCGCGGAGGTCAGGGCCAGGAGCATCGTCACCAACGACGGCCGCGAGATCGAGGTCGACGCCATCATCTACGGCACCGGCTTCCAGGTCATCGACTCCATGGAGCACCTCGACATCACCGGCCGCGACGGCGTCGAGCTGGGCAAGATGTGGGCCGAGGCGGGCATCACCACCTACAACGGCATCAACGTCGCCGGTTTCCCGAACCTGTTCTTCCTGCTCGGCCCGAACACCGGCCTGGGCCACAACTCGGTCGTGTTCATGATCGAGTCCCAGCTCAACCACATCCGCGAGGCGATGAAGCTCGCCGAGCGGCACAACGTCGAGGCCATCGACGTCCGGCCCGCGGCGCAGGAGAAGTTCAACGTCGAGATCCAGCGCAAGCTCCGCGAGGGCGTCTGGACCCAGGGCGGCTGCAAGAGCTGGTACCTCGACGCCCAGGGCGTCAACCGCACCCTGTGGCCCGGGTTCACCTGGCGCTACTGGCTCAAGACCCGCAAGGTCGACGCGGCCGACTTCGAGCTGATCACCCGCAGTCGGACCCCGCAGCTCACCGCGAGCTGAGCCCCCGGCACCGAACCCCGTCGCCCCACCCGGCGGCGGGGTTCAGTCGTGCGGGGGTTCGGGCGCATCCGACAGGGCGCGCAGCCGCGCGAGGAGGTCCGGAGCCGGGAGCCCGCACAGCTCCGCCATCCGCGCCACCGCGTCCACGTCCAGGTGCACCGGCACCGCCCGCGCCCCGTCGCGCCCGCCGAGCCGCTCGACCGCCCAGCGGCGCAGCGGGGCCAGTTCCGGCGACCGCTCCCCGGCGACCCGGCGCAGGTCGAGGCGGACCCCGCCCGCCGGGTCGTCGGGGACCACGCGGGCCTGCACCCGGGCCAGCAGCCGGTGCGGCGGTTCGTCCAGGGCCAGGCAGATCTCCACGAACCGCAGCACCGAGCACCGCCGGGTGCCCAGCTCGTAGGTCGCCAGGGTCTGCAGCGAGATGCCGCTGGGCAGGCGGGCGTTGAGTTCCGCACGGGTCCAGCCCCGGCTCTTGCGCAGCTTCCGGATCTCGTCCCCCAGCACGCGCTGGTACGCCGCTCCATCCATGCGCCGCACACGCCCCTCTCCAGCCGGGTTCCACTGGAGAGAAGGCGAGGTCGCCGCACCCTGACGCGACTCACCCCGAATTGCGCCGAACGGGTGAACCGGGTGGGGGTCAGTTGATGCAGGGCACCGCGGGCTGGCGCGCGGCGCGCGCCGGGGCGCCCAGGTCGAGCGCGGGCGCGCCGGTGAACCCGTCGGCGGTGGTGTAGTCCTTGCCGAGGATCACCGAGACCTTGCCCTTGCCCAGGTCGGAGTCCTGCTCGACGGTGTAGTCGCCGCCGAGGGCGTCGGCGACCATCGTGCCGAGGGCCTGCTGGCCCGTGGCGTAGCGGATCACGGTCTTGGCGCGGGCCGCGGCGTTGCCGGTGCTGCCCTGGGTGAACCCCTTGCCGGTCAGCGTCTTCACCACGTCCGCGGCCAGGCCGGTCTTGCCGGACCCGTTGAGGACGTTGACGACCGGCTTGGCCGAGTCCGCGTCCGTCGACCCCGGTTCCGTGGTGCCGCTCGCCGGGGCGCTGCTCGGGCCCGCACTGCTGGTCGGCGCGTCCGGGGTGAGCAGGTGCCGGACGAAGGCGCGCACGTCGTCCGGGTCGATCTCGATCGCCGAGCCGTCGCTGGGCGTCTGCAGGTCGATGGTGCCGTGCGGGATGGTCTCGAAGGTGACCCGGCCGCCGGTGATGCCGGTCATCTGCTGGGCGAACTGCATGATGTTCCAGTCCTGGTCCAGCACGACCGACTTGGCGATCGCCTCCTGCAGCTTGGGCAGGGTCTCCGAGCCGGGGGCGATGACGTCCTGGGAGAACACCTTCTTCGCCATGGCGCCCATGAACGTCTGCTGGCGCACGATCCGGTCCAGGTCGCCGTTGGGCAGGCCGTGCCGCTGCCGGACGAAGGCCAGCGCGGGCGCCCCGGAGATGGTCTGCACGCCCGCGGGGAAGTTCGCCCCGGAGAACTTGTCCTTGACCGCCTTGTTCAGGCAGACCTCGACGCCGCCGATGGCCTGGGTGATGTCGTAGAAGCCGAGCAGGTTGACCTCGGCGTAGTGGTCGATGGTGGCGCCGGTGAGCTTGTTGATGGTGGCGATCAGGCTCTTGGCGCCCTCCAGGTTCGACCGCACCTCCAGGTCCCGGCCGCCGACGCCGTCCTCCTGCAGGCCGGTGTAGGCCTGCAGCTTCGCCCGGCCGTAGGCCGAGTTGATCTTGTGCTTGCCGTGGCCCGGGATGTCCACGTAGGAGTCGCGCGGGATCGAGATGCCGGTGGCCTTGCCGCCGTCGTTGGGGATGCGGATCAGGATCAGCGTGTCGGTGTTGATCTCGCCGTCGGCCACGCCGGCGTTCAGCGCCGCGAGCTGCTCCTTCGACAGCGGGTTGCCCTGCGCGTCGGTGCGGCTGTCCATGCCGACCATCAGGATGTCGATCGCGCCGTCGGCAGGCTTCTCCACCGAGGCGCCGTCGATCACGTTCGCCCTGGTCAGGTCGTTGGAGAAGTCGTCGGTGACCTTCCAGTAGTAGCCGAGGGTGGCCACCATCGCCGCCGACAGCAGCGTCACCAGGGTCTTGCCCGCCACATACCGGGGGCGCCGATCGGTGACCGGGGCGGCGGGGCGGGCGCGCGGGGCGATCTTCTCGGTGGGCGCCACGGCGTTGGCGCGGGCGGCCGGGGGGCGGGCCGCGCGCTCGGGTGCCCGGCCGCGCGC
>NZ_JAJCXD010000104.1:0-29927 GCF_021056305.1 Actinokineospora sp. PR83 | reverse complement strand
CGACACCGAGCGAGTACTGGGAACCGACCACCCCAACACCCTCAACACCCGCAACAACCTGGCAGGCGCCCACCAGCAAGCAGGCGACCTGGCACAGGCCATCCCATTGTTCGAGGCGACCCTGACCGACTGCGAGCGGGTCCTGGGAACCGACCACCCCGACACCCTCAACATTCGCAACAACCTCGCCTTCGCCTACCACGAAGCAGGCGACCTGGCACAGGCCATCCCACTGTTCGAGGCAACCCTGGCCGATCGGGAACGAGTGCTGGAGACCGACCACCCCGACACCCTCAACTCCCGGCACAACCTCGCAGGCGCCTACGGAGATGTGGGCGACCTGGCACAGGCCATCCCACTGTTGGAATCAACCCTGGCCGATCGGGAACGAGTGATGGAAACCGACCACCCCGGCACCCTCGCCACCCGAAACAACCTCGCCTTCGCCCACCACGAAGCAGGCAACCTGGCACAGGCCATCCCACTGTTCAAGGCAAACCTGGCCGACTGCGAGCGGATCTTGGGAACCGACCACCCCTATACCCTCAACACCCGCAACAACCTGGCAGGCGCCCACCAGGACGCGGGCGACACGAAAAAAGCGATTCCGCTGTTCGAAGCAATTCTGGCCGACTGTGAACGACTGTTGGGAAATGACCACCCGTCGACCCTGGTTGCCCGGGCAAACCTGGACGCGGCCCGGAACGACCTCGACCACATCTGACCGGGTGCCGCCGCGCGCCCGGTCGGCGGCACCCGAGCGCAGGCGCGACACGCCTCTGGATCGGCCGTGAGCGGGTGGTCCTGCTTGTCAGCGCTCGGCGCGGACCGGCTGCGCGGACGTCCACCAGGTGGTTTCCTTGCGGGCGCCCGCCCAGCCGAAGCTGAAGTGGATGTGGTCGGTGTGCGGGCTGGCACCGGTGTAGGGCTGCCAGCCCTTCGACGCCGCGTAGGACTGCCAGATCTCGTGGTTCCAGATGATGTACATGATGCCCAGGCGGCGGGCGCGGGCGTGGGCGTTGCCGTGTTCGTCGGTGGCGAGGAGCCAGTCGAGCAGTGCGGTGGCCTGGGCCTTCTGCGCCGGGTCGGTGGACTTGAACCAGTAGTCGAGTGCGCGGCCTTCCTTGTGCTCGCTCTGCCCGCCCGCGCCGCAGTCGCGGCTGATGATGTCTCCGCCGCGCTTGTACTCGGCCTTCAGGAGGTCGCGGAAGGCTTCGACGCCCGGTTTGGGGGTCGGGTCGCACTTCGACTGGCCTTCGTAGGCGGCGTAGGCGTCGACCTCGGATTCGAACGCGGGGGTCGGCAGTGCTGCCGACGCGGGTGTGGCGAGTGCGGCCACCAGGAGAACTGTGGCGGCGAGTACAGCGGGGAACCTCTTCACCGGTACCTCCCTGTCGGGTGATCGACGTGATCGGTCAGAGCACGCGGGTGGCGTAGGGGACGATGCCGCCGTAGCGGACCGGGGCGATGCGGACCCGGGAGCCGGAGTACGGCGCCTCGACCATCTGCCCGTTGCCGAGGTAGAGCGCGACGTGGTGGATTCGGCCGCCGGTGGTCCAGAAGAGCATGTCGCCGGGGGCCTTCTGGCTGAGCGGGACCCGGCGGCCCGCGGTGGCCTGGTAGCCGCTGTAGTGCGGGAGGCGGATGCCCGCGCCAGCGAAGGCGTAGATCATCAGGCCGGAGCAGTCGAAGCCGATCTTGGCGTAGTCGCCGAAGGCGTCGGCCACGCCGCCGTCGCGGATGCCCCGGGTGGGGCCGTGGGCGTTGCCGCCGCCCCAGGCGTACTGGACGCCGAGTTGGGACAGGGCTCGGTTGATCACCGTGCGGGCGTTGCCGACCGGGCGTGGGCCCGCGGAGTCGTCGGCGCTGCCGCCGCCCCCGCCACCGCCGCCTCCACCACCACTGCCGCCCCCACCGCCGCCGGTGTTCTGCGCGGCTGCCGCGGCGGCGGCGTTGGCCTCGTCCTCGCGCTGCTTGGCCGCCAGCCACTCCTGGTAGCGCTGCCGCTGGTTCTCCAGGCCGCCGACCGCCGCCTGGGCCTCGGTGAGCTGCCGCTCGTAGTCGGCCTTCGCCGCCTGCAACTCCTGGGACTGGTTGGCCTGGTCGGCGCGGGCGCGCTGGGCGGTGGCGGTCGCGGTGTCGGCCTCGCGCTTGGCCTGCTCGGCCTCGGACCGCCTGCGGTCGGCCAGTTCCAGGGCGGCGCGGGCGCGGGAGTCCTTGTTGGCCTTCTCGGTGCGGGCGCGCTGCAACCGGTCGAGGGCGTCGAGTTCGGTGCCGCTGATCGCGTTGAGCATCTCGGCGCGGGCGAGCAGGTCCTCGGGGCTCCTGGCGCCCAGGTAGGCCGAGATGGAGCCGACGGTGCTGCCCTGCTTGTAGCTGCCCGCGGCGAAGTCGTCGAGGAGGGTCCTGGCGTCGTCGATGGCCTTGCCAGCGCCCTCGGACTCGCGGCGGGCGGACTCGGCGTCGTCGGCGGCCCTGGCGGCGACGTCCTGGGCGGTTTCCATGTCGACCAGGGCCTTGTTGGCGTCCTCCAGCTTCGCCTCGACCTCGGCCTGCAACTGCATCAGCCGCGACTCGGCCTGGGCGAGCTGGTTGGTCAGCTCCCCCACCTTGCCCGCCCTGCGGTCGGCCTCGGCGCGGCCCGCGTCGAGCTGCGAGTCGCTCGGGTTGGGCGGCGGGGGTGGCACGGCGACCGCGGTGCCCACCGCAGCCACCGACAGCAGGACCACCGAGGTGGCGAACAGGCCGAGCGACACCGACCGCCGTGAGCGCACGACGCACCTCCTCACCGATCCCGGTGGCCCCCGACGACCCCGGACACGGTCCACACCGGACCGGCCCCGACTGTGCCATTGGCGTCCCGCCCGCACCACCGGTAACAGGCGAAACTTCCGTACCGGGGGTAACTTCCGCCGGCCACAACACTCTGGGTCGCGACAACCACCCTGAAGTGTCGAAACAGGACCTCGCCCACTCACCCTGACGAGGTCGCTGTGACGTCCCGTGGTCGGTGCTGGGAGCATGGCGCCATGCCCGCCCGACTGCCCGCGACCGCCGCCGCGGCCGGGCTCGCCACCCTCGTCGTCGGCCTGTTCCTGCCCTGGTTCCGGTCGGGGGCGGTGCTGCGCGACAGCTTCGAGTCGGTCGGGGTGATCCGCACCCTGGGGTTCCTGCGCGGCACCGGGTGGGCCTGGCTGCCCGCGGCGTGGTTCTCCCTGGTGCCAGTGGTGACGCTCTGCGTCGCGGCGTACGCGCTCGGTCTGCGGCGCACATCGGCAACGCTTTGCCTGGTCGTGACGATTCTCAGTGGAACCGTCGCGGGGGGTGCGGCCGTCGGACAGGGCAGCGGGGACAGCTCGCTGGGCATCGCGGGGACCGGGCCGACGACCACCGCGGTCGGTGCGGTGATCGCGGTGGTGGGCGCCGTGGGCGTCCTCGTGGGCGAGCGCAGGAGCGCTCGCCGGGAAGCAGGAGGGGAACAGTGACGTATCCGCCGGGGCAGGGTGGCCAGTGGCCGCAGAACGACCCGTACCAGGGACAACCGCAGGGCTACGGCCAGGGCGGCCAGCCGCAGCAGGGTCAGCCGCAGGGCTACGGCCAGCAGGGCCAGGGCGGCCAGGCGCAGGGCGGCTACCCGCAGTCGGGCGGCTTCCCGCAGCCCGGGCAGCAGGGCGGCTACCCGCAGCAGCAGTACGGCGGTGGCTTCGGCTACCCGCTGCCGCCGGAGCAGCCCGCGCGCAAGGGGCGCAAGGGCCTGGTCATCGGCGTGGTCGCGGCGGTGTTCGCGGTCGCCGCGGGCGCGGGGGTGACCGTGTGGGCGCTCAACCGCGGTGAGGCGCAGGCGGGCGCGGAGTCGCCGACCGCGGCGGCGACCAGCCTGGTCAACGCCATCGGCCAGGGTGACGTGGCGGGTCTGCTGACCGGCCTCGCCCCGGCCGAGCGCGACCTGATGACCACGCTGAACTCCGAGACGACCAAGGAGTTGCAGCGGCTGGAGGTCTACAAGTCCGACGTCGACCCGAACAAGGTCCAGGGCTTCGAGCTGACCACCGAGAACCTGCAGTTCGACGAGGCGGGCGCCGAGCGGGTCAACGACCACCTGACGATCACCAAGCTGGTCGGCGGCAAGATCACCGTGTCCTCCGACGCCAGTCAGCTCCCGCTGACCAAGGAGTTCATCGACGCCGCGTTCCCCAAGGGCCTGCCCGGCGGCAAGGAGACCGAGACCCTCGACGTGGCGAAGGTGGTCGCGGAGGAGAACAGGGGCGAGCCCATCCGCATCGCGACCGTGCAGGTCGACGGCGAGTGGTACCCGAGCCTGTTCTACACGATCGCCGACTACGCGCTGGCCGAGGAGAAGATGTCCTGGCCGAAGCAGTCGATCGCGGCCAACGGCGGCTCCTCCCCCGAGGACGCGGTGCGCGGCCTGGCCGAGGCGGGCCTGGCGGGCAACCTGACCCGGGCGATCGAACTGCTCCCGCCGGACGAGATGGCCGTCCTGCACGACGTGGGCCCGGCGATCGTCGAGGACGCGGGCAAGATCGAGACCGAGGTCCGGCTGGTGGACCTGTCCACCGAGACCCAGGGCGTCGAGGGCGCGACGAAGGTCCTGCTCAAGGAGGTCGTCCTGGAGAACGAGGACGGCGAGCGGCTGCGCGTGAGCAAGGACGGCGAGTGCTACGCCGTCGAGGCCGAGGGCGAGTCCGACCGGGCCTGCGCCGACGACCTCGCCGCGCGCATCGGCGGCAAGCGGATGGCCCCCGAGGCCAAGCAGGCGCTGACCAACCTGGTCAAGGGCATGATGGCCAACACCGGCGTGGTCACCACCGAGGTCGACGGCAAGTGGTACGTCAGCCCCCTGCGCTCGCTGACCGACGTGCAGGTCACGGCCCTCAAGAGCCTCCAGCCCGAGGACATCAGGGCCCTGCTCCAGCTCGCGGACTGACCCGGAGCAGCACTCCACCGGACCCCCGGCGCCTTCCCAGGCACCGGGGGTCCGCCGCTGTCTCGGCCCGGGCGTGATGGATCACATCCCACGGGTCGGACACCACCCCTTGAACCGAAATACAGGACAAGCGTACTGTTTGAACCGTGAGGCAGTCGCGCACACCCGCCACGGGTGCGACAGACTCACAGCCGAACTGACATGCGCCGCCACTGGAGTTGGACGTGACCACACCGAGTTCCGCACCCGAAGGCACCGAGGGCAACCTCGACAGCTTCGGCGCCCGAGCCACGCTGACCGTCGGCGACGCCTCTTACGAGGTGTTCCGATTGGACGCGGTCGAGGGGTCCGAGCGCCTGCCCTACAGCTTGAAGATCCTGCTGGAGAACCTGCTGCGCACCGAGGACGGTGCGAACATCACCGCCGACCACGTGCGCGCCCTCGCCGCCTGGGACCCGAAGGCCGAGCCGTCGACGGAGATCCAGTTCACGCCCGGCCGCGTGGTCATGCAGGACTTCACCGGCGTGCCCTGCATCGTCGACCTGGCCACCATGCGCGAGGCCGTCACCACCCTCGGCGGCGACCCGGCGAAGGTGAACCCGCTGGCCCCGGCCGAGCTGGTCATCGACCACTCGGTCATCGCCGACATCTTCGGCCGCCCGGACGCCTTCGAGCGCAACGTGGACCTGGAGTACGAGCGCAACAAGGAGCGCTACCAGTTCCTGCGCTGGGGCCAGACCGCGTTCGACGAGTTCAAGGTCGTCCCCCCGGGCACCGGCATCGTCCACCAGGTCAACATCGAGCACCTGGCCCGCGTGGTCATGGTCCGCAACGGGCAAGCCTACCCCGACACCCTGGTCGGCACCGACTCGCACACCACCATGGTCAACGGCCTGGGCGTGCTGGGCTGGGGCGTGGGCGGCATCGAGGCCGAGGCCGCGATGCTGGGCCAGCCGGTGTCGATGCTGATCCCGAAGGTCGTCGGCTTCAAGCTGCACGGCGAGCTGCCCGCGGGCGCCACCGCCACCGACCTGGTGCTGACCATCACCGAGATGCTGCGCAAGCAGGGCGTCGTCGGCAAGTTCGTCGAGTTCTACGGCTCGGGCGTGTCCGCGGTGCCGCTGGCCAACCGCGCCACCATCGGCAACATGAGCCCGGAGTTCGGCTCCACCGCGGCCATCTTCCCGGTCGACGCCGAGACCATCGAGTACCTGAAGTTCACCGGCCGCTCCGCCGAGCAGGTGGCGCTGGTCGAGGCCTACGCCAAGGAGCAGGGCCTCTGGCACGACCCGTCGGTCGAGCCGGTGTTCTCCGAGGTGCTGGAGCTGGACCTGGCCAGCGTCGTGCCGTCCATCGCGGGCCCGAAGCGCCCGCAGGACCGCATCGAGCTGACCGCGGCGAAGCAGGCGTTCCGCGACGCGCTGGGCGCCTACACCACCGACGCGCCCGACAACGGCGTGGACGAGGCCAACGCCGAGAGCTTCCCGGCCAGCGACTCCCCCACCCCGGGGTCCGGCGACGACGAGGCGCCGAGGGTCACGCACTCGGCGGCCACCGGCGCGACCGGCCGCACCAGCAAGCCGACCACGGTCACCCTCGACGGCAACACCTTCGAGATCGACCACGGCGCGGTCGCCATCGCCGCGATCACCTCGTGCACCAACACCTCGAACCCGTCGGTGATGATCGGCGCGGCGCTGCTGGCGAAGAAGGCCGTCGAACGCGGCCTGGAGCGCAAGCCCTGGGTGAAGACCACCCTGGCGCCGGGCTCGAAGGTCGTCTCGGACTACTTCGACCGCGCGGGCCTGACCCCGTACCTGGACAAGCTGGGCTTCAACCTGGTCGGGTACGGCTGCACCACCTGCATCGGCAACTCCGGCCCGCTCCAGGAGGAGATCTCCGCCGGGGTGCAGGAGGCCGACCTCGCGGTGGTGTCGGTGCTGTCGGGCAACCGCAACTTCGAGGGCCGGATCAACCCGGACATCAAGATGAACTACCTGGCGTCCCCGCCGCTGGTGGTGGCCTACGCGCTGGCCGGGTCGATGGACATCGACATCACCACCGAGCCGCTGGGCACCGGGTCCGACGGGCAGCCGGTGCACCTGGCCGACATCTGGCCGTCGCCGCAGGAGATCAACGACGTCATCGCCTCGGCGCTGTCGGCGGAGAGCTTCGCCAGCAGCTACTCCGACGTGTTCGCGGGCGACGAGCGCTGGAAGTCGCTGCCCACGCCCACCGGCAAGACGTTCGAGTGGGACAGCGAGTCCACCTACGTCCGCAAGCCCCCGTACTTCGAGGGCATGCAGATGCAGCCCGCCCCGGTCACCGACATCTCCGGTGCCCGCGTGCTGGCCCTGCTCGGCGACTCGGTCACCACCGACCACATCTCCCCGGCGGGTGCGATCAAGGCCGACACCCCGGCGGGCAAGTACCTCACCGAGCACGGCGTCGAGCGGCGGGACTTCAACTCCTACGGCTCGCGGCGCGGCAACCACGAGGTCATGATCCGGGGCACCTTCGCCAACATCCGCCTGCGCAACCTGCTGCTGGCGGGCGAGAACGGCGGCCAGGGCGTGCAGGGCGGCTACACCCGCGACTTCACCAAGGGCGGCGAGCAGGCGTTCATCTACGACGCCGCGCAGAACTACGCCGAGGCGGGCACCCCCCTGGTCATCCTGGCGGGCAAGGAGTATGGCTCGGGCTCGTCGCGCGACTGGGCGGCCAAGGGCACGTCGCTGCTGGGCGTCCGCGCGGTCATCGCCGAGAGCTTCGAGCGCATCCACCGCTCGAACCTGATCGGCATGGGCGTGCTCCCACTGCAGTTCCCGCAGGGCAAGACGGCGGAGTCCCTGGGCCTCGACGGCACCGAGACCTACGCCTTCGAGGGCGTGACCGAGCTGAACGAGGGCACCACCCCCCGCACGGTCAAGGTGACGGCGGCCAAGGAGGACGGCACGGAGGTCACCTTCGACGCCGACGTCCGCATCGACACCCCCGGTGAGGCGGACTACTACCGCAACGGCGGCATCATGCAGTACGTGCTCCGCAAGATGGTCAACAGCTAGGCTCCAGTCCTTTCCACTCGCCGAGGGGCGGGTCTCGTCCACTGTGGACGAGGCCCGCCCCTCGGCCGTTCCGGTCGCAACTCGCGATACGCTCGACATCTACAGCGCGGCAGGGGTGCCCCAGACTGTAGATTCCCCGCACCGGATGGCGCGTGTCCTTGCAGGGGTGGAAAGGAAACCGTGTCAGGACAACGGAAGAACCCGCAGGCGCGCGACAGGACGATCGGCGCCCAGCTCAAGGCCGTCCGGGTGGAACAGACGTCACTCAACCTGGAGGCCGCCGCCAAGGCGATCGGCTGGTCGACGGCCACGCTCAGCCGGACCGAGAACGGCAAGCGGCACATCACCAGCGAGGACGTGGCCACGGTCCTCGCCATCTACGGCGTGCCGATCGCCCAGCGCGAGGAGCTGATCGAGAGCGCCCGCGTGGGCACCCAGGCGGGCTGGTGGTCCCGCCCCCTCCCCGGAGTGCTCCCCGACGTGGGCACCCTGGCCAGCTACGAAGCCTCAGCCAGAGCGATCACGGACTGGTCGCTCACCAGCGTTCCCGGCCTGCTGCAAACCGAGCGGTACGCCGCAGGCATCATGCTGGTGGACGGCGTCAAACCGCCGGACATCGAGATGCGCTGGATCGCCCGCCTGCGTCGACAACAAGTGTTGCCCAAGATCGAGTACACGGCATTCATCAACGAGAGCGCGCTCCGAACGCCGTTCGGAGGCGTCGACGCGCTCAAGGAGCAACTGGATCGCCTGATGGAATCCTCCATTCGAGGCCATAGCGTCCGTATCGTGCGGGAACACGTGCCGCACCGCGCGTTGGTGCACTCATGGCTGCTGCTGCACTTCCCCGAGGCAGCGCCGGTGGTCCACATCGAGTTGTACGGAAGCGGCCTTTACCTGCACGACTCCGAGGTCCACGTCTATGAGAACATGCGCTTGATGCTCGATCGTTTGGCTCTTTCAGGTGTGGAAAGCCGCAGTATGATCGGGCAACTACGAGAGAGGTTGTGATCATGGAGTGGCGCAAGTCGTCCCGTTCGCACGACACCAACTGCGTTGAGCTGCGGCAAGACCTCACGGCCGTGCGCGACAGCAAGCGACCCGGCGTCACCCTCCCGGTGACCCGCACCGCCGTCCGAGAGCTGATCACCAAGCTCGGCCGCTGACAAGACCACGAGCCGGGGGTGGGCACCCCTGCCCGCCCCCGGCCCACTCGTCAAGATTGCCGATTCAGGTGCCCGGATCGGGATGTTCAGGAGGAGCTGCGACCCGCCTCGGCGAACTTCTGCCGCAACCAAGCGGGCGTGTTCTCCTCGGCCCTGGGGAAGTGCCGGAAGTCTTCGACGAAGGTCTCCGGCACCAGCGGCGGGGTGAACTCCGGCTCGCTGTCGTAGTCGTAGGTGACCTCGTGGCTCCCGGACGACGAGACGATCATCCGCGCCGTGAACCACGCACCCTTCCCCGTGGTGTACATACCCCCGCGCAGCTTCGCGAACAGCCGGAGCGCCTTCATCGGTGGCGCCAGTGGCACCGGCTCGCCGTCACCGGTGGCGCACAGCAGCATGGCGGTGTCAACGGAGATGGTGGAGTGGAAGGTGAACTGCAACTCCCGCCACCCCGTCGGCGCCACTGACAGCAGGGAGCCGCTCGCCTCTCGGAGCAACTCCGCCTGCCCGATCGGATCCAACGGACCGGTCATGTTTCCCCCAGCCTACTCGGTCAGTTCCTCGAGGACGATACGTTGGGTCGAGTACCTGACCTTCATCCGCGAGACCGCACTCCGGCGGCGTGACGCACTCAGGGAGTGGGGAAGCAGCGTGTATCTGCGGCGCCCGCCACTCCCGCCAAGCAACACGGAAGGCGATCTCCGCATGGGCCGCCCAAGTCGGATGACAACGCAGCCACCGCGTCGAGTGCGACGTCCAGCCCAGCGGGCATGGTCACAGCGCCTCTTTCTTCCTGATCACGCGAGTACCACAAAGTCAGCGAAATAACCGTTTCCCCTTGTGAAGGTACGGCACCGCCCACTCCCAGGCTTGCCCACGTCGGGCGAAAGCTCCCGGCGCATCGCCTCCACCCACTCAGCCCCCGGCAGAGGCCGGGCTGCGGAGCACCACCCGCTTCCGGTTCCCCGATCCCGTCCCAGGCTCATCCGCCAGCAGTTCAGACGCCTCCCCAGCACCTCCGGCAGCGAAACACCCCATCGGAGCACCAATGCCGAGGAACGAGCAGCCCAACCCCGCTCGTTGAACCACCACGCGACCAGGAAAAGGCGGTAACCATGGAGTGGCGCAAGTCGTCCCGCTCGACCAGCACCAGCAATTGCGTCGAACTGCGGCAGGACCTCACGGCCGTGCGCGACAGCAAGCGACCCGGTGTCATCCTGCCGGTGACCCGGACCGCAGTCCGGGAGCTGATCACCAAGCTCAGCCGCTGACGAGACCACGAGCCCGGGGGACGGGCACGCCCACGCCCACCCCCGGGCTCCCTCGTCAGGACGCCCGCACTCCTGCCAAGCACACAGGTCAGCCGTCCCCCCGTCGCACCTCTGAAACAAAGCCATCCAACTCGATTAATCGAATATTGCTGCCGGACTTGAACAATGCCGGAAAATTTGCCCCCATCGAGTCAGGTTTCACCTGATCGGCACATTTCACGCACGGGCACGGACCGCCATCTCACTGGTACACTGTACCGTTCGGGCTGGATTCGCGAGAGGAAGCATCCATGGCCACGAAAGATTGGCAAGCGGACCCATCAGCGACCCTGACCAGACGATTGGGGATTTCGCCGAAAGAACCGGGCAGTGGGCGCAACGGCGATGCCGCCAGCACCACCACCAAGGTCGGCTGCCCGGACATCTGGGAATTGTCCAATGGAGACATCGCCGTGATAGGTCGGGATCTGACGGACGTCTACCGGTCCCAGTTGCCCTCGGACGTGAGCGTCGGCAACGATGAACGACTGGTCATACTCCCCGGACCGATGCTCACAGCAGCAAAGACGGACATCCCGGATGCATGAGCTGCTGTCCGGGACGAGCGGCGAGCCGCTGGGCTTCACGGCCTACCGGGAAAAAGTCGCCGAAGACTACAAACGCCTCGGTGAGCACGGCGGTGAGTTCTGGAAGCTGGAACGGAGGCAACTCTTCCAGGAGCCGGAGATGCCCAGTTGGCACGCCTACGTCAACGGCGACTGGACCGAGGCCCTTCGACTCGCTGAAAAGCTTCGCCCCGACCTCGAGCACGAGTACCGCGAGGATGCCGCGCGGGGGATCCGCACGCGGTGGACGAAGATCGTGGAGCTGCCGATAACCCCGTTCATACAGTGGGCGTTCCACCCGCTCAGGGTGCGGGCCCAATCCGGGGAGAACATGCGGGTGGTGACGGCGGACAAGGTAGCGCGGTTCGAGCGCCACTCACCCCTGCCGGAAATGATCACCCTGGGCACCGACGTCATGTACGAGATCTTATACACCGAAAACGGCGCCCACGACGGTGCCGTTCGCATCGAAGATCATTCGACAATCACCCGTTGTCAACAGTTCATATCAGAACTGCACGACATCGGCGAGGATTTCGAGAGCTTCTACCAGCGGGAGGTGGCCCAGCTCGAACCGCCGCAAGGAAACTGACCCGATGCGCCACGACGACCACGCCGCACAGGAGAACAACGCCGAGATCAGCGGAGCGGCATCCGATGTCGTCCAGGCGGGGACAGTCCACGGCGGCGTCCACATCCACGGCCAGTCGAGCAGTTCACCCCGGCGGGTTCCGCGCCAACTGCCGGGCGATGTGAGTGGTTTCGTCAACCGGTCGAAGGAGTTGGCCGCGCTCAGCGCCGCCATGACCGAGCGGCACGAATCCCTGGTGGTGGGGATCTACATCCTCACCGGCACCGCCGGTGTCGGGAAGACGTCCCTGGCGCTGCACTGGGCGCACGCCGCCCGGCAGAACTTCCCCGACGGCCAGTTGTACGTGAACCTGCGCGGTCACGACCCCGGGCTGCCGGTGACGCCCGATCAGGCGCTTGACCGCTTCCTGCGCTCACTGGGTGTCCCACCGGACAGCATCCCGCTGGAGCTCGAGGACAAAGCAGCGCTCTACCGGACCATCCTCGCCGAGCAGAGGGTGCTCATCCTGTTGGACAACGCCGCGAGCGTCGGGCAGGTCAGGCCCCTGCTGCCCGGGAACGCGGACTGCCTGGTCGTCGTGACCAGCCGCAACCGCCTCTCCGGATTGGTGGCCAGGGACGGCGCTCGCAGGCTGGTGCTGGACACGCTGTCCGAAGCGGAGGCGGTCGAGCTGCTCAAGACGGTCACAGCCGCCTACCGGAACCTGGACGATCCCGCCGACCTGGTCGAGTTGGCGGCGTTGTGCGCCCGTTTGCCGCTGGCCCTGAGGATTGCGGCCGAGCGCGCGTCGAGCAGGCCGCTGATGCTGCTGCACGAATTGATCAGCGAGTTGCGCGACGAGTCGGGGTTGTGGGACGCGCTGACGTCCGACGACGAGGAGTCCGATGCCGTGCGGACGGTGTTCGCGTGGTCCTACCGGGCTCTGTCGGCCGATGCCGCCAGGACGTTCCGCCTCTTGGGCCTGCACCCCGGGCCTGAGTTCAGCGCCCAAGCGGCTGCGGCGCTGACAGGGGTCGGAGTTGCTCAGGCCAGGTCGTTGCTGGACATCCTCGTCGGCTGCCACGTCCTCGAACAGCGGTCGCCCGCGCGCTACGAGTTCCACGACCTCCTGCGGGCCTACGCCATCAACCAGGTGGTCACGCAGGAAACGGAAGAAGACCGCCGGGCAGCGGTGGAACGGGTGGTGACCTGGTACGTGCTGTCCGCGCGATCCGCCGTCTCCGTGCTCTGCCCGCTCGACCGGGACGTCCTCCTGGATGCGCCCGGCGCGCAAGTCGTCCCACTGGTGTTCGACGGGTATGACGCCGCTTTCCACTGGTACGAGGAAGAGCAGGCGAACTTCGTCGGGGCCACCCGGGCAGCGGCCGACGCGGGTCTGCACCGGTTGGCGTGGCAGTTGCCCGCAGTGCTGTGGAGCGTCTACGCCATCCAGAACCCCATCGAGGACTGGATCCTGACCTCGACCATCGGGTTGGCTTCAGCGCGGGCGATCCAGGACCGGTTCGGTGAAGCGCAACTGCTCGCCAGCCTGGGGATGGCCCACCTGCAATCCCACCAGTTGGAGAAGGCGGAGGACTACCACTCGGCTGCGCTGGAGGTCCGCGAAGCCATCGACGACCGCAGTGGCATCGCCCAGTCGACCAATGACCTGGGACTGCTGGCCAATCGACGACACCGCCTGCTCGAAGCCCGAACCCATTTCGAGCAGGCATTGGCGGCCTTCCGGGAAGTGGGTGACCGGGGGAACGAAGCCTTCCTGCTGAGCAACCTGGGTGTGCTCCAGAGCGATCTGGAGCAGCACGCGGAGGGCATCGAAGTCATTCGGGAATCGCTGTCCCTCAGCCGCGAGGTCGGTGACCGGCTCGCCGAGAGCAACGCCTTGATCTGCCTGGCCATCGCGCACCGGCGGTCAGGGCAGCTCTGGGACGCCGACTCGGCGCTACAGGCCGCGATGGAGATCGCCCTCGCCGACAGCTACCCCGTCTGCGAGGCGGTCAGCCTGCTGCAACTGGGATACCTCCGCCTCGCCGAGGGCCGGCCTGCGGAGGCGCTGCCGTTGTTCCAGCACGCGGCATCCATGCAGCGGAGACTGGGCGACCGCAGCCGTGAGGCGATAGCCCTGGACAGCGCGGGGATGGCCTACCAGCGGCTCGGCAGACCGGACGAGGCCACCCCGTTCCACCGGATCGCCGCCTCGACCCACCGCGATCTCGGCGACCGGTGGCAGCTCGCACTCGCGCTCGACAGGCTGGCGACCGCCCTGCGCGACTCGGACCAGCCCGAACAGGCACGGCCGCAGTGGGTCGCGGCGCTGTCGATCCTGTCGACCTTCGACGACCCGCAGGCGGTGCGGGTACGGGACCGGGTCACCGCGAACCTGGCCGGTCTCGCGGACGAGTAGCGGACTCCTCCCAGGGGCAGCCGATCGCGATGGCTTCGAGGGCCGGGACTCGACTCGGGCGGGCGCGCACGGCCCGCCGAACCGGCGCCGCCGCGCGGGCGGCGCCGGGTGCTCGACGGACACGTACCGCCCACCCGGCCGCGGCACGCGGTGCGGATCGTCGAGGACACCCCCAGTGCCCTCGACGACGCGCAGCGCGCGGCGACACCACGTCGACCGTCCCCGCGGCGAGGCCGGAGGGCGACCGGGTGCGGTGGCGCGGGGTCGAGCGGAAAGCCACCGGTTTCCGGTTCCGGCACGCAGCGGACCGAGCAGAGCCGGGGGGATGGCCGTCATGGTGGTGAGCCTCCCGGGCGCGGTCCGCGCGCACATCAACCGGACGGCGAGCGGGCACCCGACCCCCGAGGGGGGCGGTGTCGACTTTGGTCGCTGTTCGGCCCCGTCGACTCGCCATACGCTGGGCACCGTGGACGATCGGGAGCGGTGTCGGACGCAGCGGATCGTGCTGCCGCTGGTCACGGCGGGCGTGCTCGCCACCGCCTACGGCGAACACGCCTCCGGGGTGGGCACCGCCCTGCTGCTGTTCGACCTGGCGCTGGGCTTGGTCGGCGTCGCCGCGGTGCCGGTGATGCTGCGCAGGCCGGTGCCCGTGGCGGTGGTGCTGGGGTGCCTGGCCGCACTGGCGCCGCCGGTGACGCCGCCCGCGAACGTGGCGCTGCTGCTGGTCGCGCGAACCGAGTCGATGCCGCTGGCGGTGCTCGTGGCGCTGGTGCAGGTGTCCGGGCACGCGGTGGGCGGGCTGCGGTGGCCGGTGCCGGGCCTGTCCTTCGGGTGGTACCTGGTGCTGGCGGTGATCGTGCACGCCGGGCTGCTCGGGTGGGGCGCGCTGGCCAGGGCGCGGGCGCTGGTGATCGACTCGCTGCGGGAGCGGGCGCGGCGGGCCGAAGCCGAGCAGGGCAGGCTGGTCGCCGAGGCCAGGGTGGCCGAGCGGACCGCGATCGCCCGGGAGATGCACGACGTGCTGGCGCACCGGCTGTCGCTGCTGACCACCTACGCCGGTGCCCTGGAGTACCGCCCGGACGCCCCGCCGGAACGGCTGGCGCAGGGGGCCGCGGTCATCCGCGCCACCGCCCACCAGGCCCTGGAGGAGCTGCGCGAGGTCATCACCCTGCTCCGCGACGAGGACGGCGACGACACCGAGCGCCCCCAGCCCGCCCTGGTCGACGTGCCCGCGCTGGTCGAGGAGACCCGGGCGGGCGGCACCCCGGTCCGGGTGCGCGACACCGTCGCCGACCCGGCCGCGCTGCCGGGCACCACCGGCCGCTGCGCCTACCGGGTGGTGCAGGAGGCGCTGACCAACGCCCGCAAGCACGCCCCCGGCGCCCCGGTCCGGGTGGACCTGGCGGGCACCAGCGGCGACCGCCTGCTGATCGCGGTGACGAACCCGCTGTCCCCGCCCGGCAGCGGTGTTCCCGGCACCGGCAGCGGCCTGGTCGGGCTCACCGAGCGGGTGCGGCTGGCGGGCGGCGAACTCGACCACGGGTACGCGGGCGGGGAGTTCCGGTTGCGGGCGTGGCTGCCGTGGCCCGCGTGAGCGTGCGGGTCCTGGTCGTCGACGACGACCCGCTGGTCCGCGCCGGGCTGACCACGATGCTCGACGGCGCCGACGGCATCGCCGTGGTCGCCGAGGCGGGCGACGGCGCCGGGGTGCCCGCCGCGCTGGACGCGCACCCGGTCGACGTGGTGCTGATGGACATCCGGATGCCCCGGGTCAACGGCATCGAGGCCACCCGCCGGGTCCGCGCCCGCCCCGGTCCACCCGAGGTCATCGTCCTGACCACCTTCGACGCCGACGAGAATGTGCTCCGCGCCCTGCGCGCCGGGGCCAGCGGCTTCCTGCTCAAGGACGCGCCGCCCGCCGACATCGTCACCGCCGTGCACCGGGTGGCCGCGGGGGAACCGGTGCTCTCCCCCAGGATCACCCGGCGCCTGATGGACCGGGTGGCGGTGGAGGCGGGCGCCCTCGACCGCGCCCGCGCGGCGCTGTCGACCCTGACCGCCCGCGAGCACGAGGTGGCGATCGGCGTGGGGCGGGGCCTGTCGAACGCGGAGATCGCCGTGGAGCTGGGCGTCAGCACGGCCACGGTGAAGGCCCACCTCACCCGCGTCCTGGGCAAGCTCGTCCTGGGCAACCGCACCCAGATCGCCCTGCTGGTCCACGACGCGGACCTGCCCTGAGCGGACCCGGCCGCGGACCGTCCGCTGTGGACGACCCCGACCGCGCTCAGAACGCCGCGAACGGCGCCACGTCCGGCTCGCACACCCGGCCCGGTTCCGGCAGCCGGAGGTCGACCAGGTACTCGGCCACCGCCCGGTCGGCGCACGCGCTGGAGCCGAGGATGCAGTGGCCGAAGGCGTCGACCGTCAGCAGGTGCGCGTTGCCGAGTTGCGCGGCCATCGCCTCGGCGAACCGGTGGCGGGTGGCCGGGTCGTAGCGGTTGCCGACGACCAGGACCGGGTTGGGCGTGCGGGCGTTCCACGGGCCGGTGAACCGGTCGCTGCCCCGGCCGGGCCAGTCGGCGCAGGTGGCCGGGTCGCCCCAGCTCAGGCCGCGGCCGAACGTGGGCATCTCCGCGTCCCACCACTCGGCGATGCGCGGGACCAGCGACAGGGGCACCGGGAAGGGCTTGTCGGCGCAGTTGACCGCGGCGTAGGCGTCGTCGTCGGTGTACGGGCTGTCGCGGCGGGGGTCGATGCGGGCGGCGGTGAGGTCGCGCAGGGTGTCGGCGGTGAGCGGCGTGGGAGCGGAGCGGCCGGGGTGGGTGGCGGCGTACGTGGCGGCGAAGAACACGGCCAGCCTGGTGAACAGCGCGGGCCGGTACAGCGCGCCCGCCGTGGTGGTCACGAGGTCGTCGCGGCTGATGGTGTAGCCGCTGGGCAGGGTGACCGGGCCGGAGTGCTCCAGGGCGTCGCGGGTGGCGTCGAACTTGGCCCGGGAGTCGGGGGCCAGCGGGCAGCCGACCTCGTCGCAGGTGCGCAGGTAGGCGTCGAGGGCCAGCTCGAAGCCCGCGGTGCGGCGGCGGTCGTGTTCGAGGCCGTCGGTGGTGCGCAGGGCCGGGTCGACGTTGCCGTCCAGGACGACCGCGCGGGTGCGGTCGGGGAACATGGCCGCGTAGGTGGCGCCGAGCAGGGTGCCGTAGGAGAAGCCCAGGTAGTTCAGCGCCGGGTCCCCCACCGCGGCGCGCACCAGGTCGAGGTCGCGGGCCACGTCCGCGGTCGACATGTGGTCGAGGAGCGTGCCGCCGTTGCGCCCGCAGGACTGCTCGTAGGTGCGGTTCGCGGTGATCGCCTCGCGCACCTGCTCCGGGGTGACCGGGACGGACACCACGTTGGCGAACACCCCGTCGGCTTCCTCCTGGGAGGTGAAGCAGCGCAGCGGCGTGCTGCGGCCCACCCCGCGCGGGTCGAAGCCGATCACGTCGAACCGCCGCAGCACCTCCGGTTCCAGGAACACCGGCGCAGAGGCTGCCATCAGGTACCCGCTGGCGCCCGGCCCGCCGGGGTTGAGGAACAGCGACCCGATCCGCGCGTCCCGGTCGTCGGCGGCCCGGCGCATCATCGCGATGGTGACGGTCCCCGCCCCCGGGTGGTCGTGGTCCAGCGGCACCGCGTACTCGGCGCAGTCGAACCGCCCCCGGTCCGCCTCGGGCACGCCGTCCAGCTCCGCGCACCCGTGCCAGAGCACCTCCGGCGCCGCGAGGGCCTGCGGCGCCACCCCCGCCACCGTCCCGGCCACCAGCAGCGCCACGGCGGCCAGCCGTCCCACTCGCATCGAACCCTCCGTCGATCCCTCCCGGTCCGCCCCACACCCTGGCACGGCCGCGCCCGGCCGTCACCGTGACACCGGGTGAAATCGCCCCGCTTCAGGTTCCGTCCGGGGAGCGGTTGAAGACGATGCCGCCGTGCACCACGCCGATCTGGGCCTGCACCGCGGCGTTGCCGTGGGCTTCGTTGTGCACCGCCGGGGGAACCGCCTCCGCCCGCCGCTCCGCGGTGCCGGTGGGGTCGACGGCGACGGCCAGGCCCAGGGCGAACGCGGCGGCGTTGGCGGCGGCGATGGCGGGCCAGCCCTCGGCGTCGGTGGCGGCCCCGGTGCCGTCGCCGGTGCCGCCGATGCCCCGGATGGCGATGGTGGGGGTGCCCGGGTGCAGGTGGCCCGCGTCCACGGCGCCCTCCGGTTCGACGGCGACGGCGTCGTCGGCGCCCGGGTGGTCGCGGTGCGACCCGCCCGCCGCGATCGGTTCGAAGTGGACGGAACCGACCAGGTCGACCGGCTCCGGCCAGGCGCGGGTGCGGCTGACGTGCCTGGCGAGCTGGACCAGCCCGTGCGAGGTCTCCCAGGCCCGGGACCCGGCGCCGTGGACCTTGGTGGCGACCACGACGTCACCGAGCCGGACCCACGGCCGCAGCGCGTCCGCCACCCCGACGAACAGCACCGCGGCGGGGGCGAACTCGGCGATGGCGCGCTCGGTGGCGGTGGCCGCGGTGGCCGCGCCCCGGCCGATGCCCGCCAGCGCCACCGGCCGGTCCGCCCGCCCGGCCGGGTGGCCGACCTCGAACACCGTCCCGGCCCGGTGGTGGTGCGGGCGCAGGTCGCGCAGGTGCGCGCGGACGGCCTCGTGCTCGACTTCGAGCGCGGTCAGGACGACGATCATCGGCTGCTCCGGTTCCCCCGGTCGGCCCGGCCCCGCCCCTGGGCGATCACCGGCTGCACCGGGGAGGGTCGCACCCGGGCGCGGTGGTGTCTGCCCGTGTCACCCATCTGTCGGCAAACTGACGGGTGACACCTACAGCGGGGAGGAAGCAGTGGGCACCGAGGTGAACCGGCTCAAGGTGTGCCTCAACGGCGGGCGGCAGCGGCACGAGCACCCCGCCGTGCCGGTCACGGCCGCCGAGGTGGGGGCCGCCGCGGTCGAGGCGGTGGCGGCCGGGGCCGAGGCCGTGCACCTGCACCCGCGCGACGCGGGTGGGGCGGAGTCGCTCGCGGCCGAGGACATCGCGGCGGGCGTGCGCGCGGCCCGCGCCGCCGGGGTCGCGGTCGGGGTGTCCACCGGGTTGTGGATCACCGGCGGCGATGTCGCGCGGCGGCGGGCGGCGGTGCGCGGGTGGGCGGACCTGGCAGCGGCGGAGCGGCCGGACTTCGCCTCGGTCAACGCGTCCGAACCCGGGTTCGCCGACCTGGTCGGGGTGCTGCGCGACGCCGGGATCGGGGTGGAGGCCGGGGTGTGGTCGGTCCGGGACGCCGAGGTCGTCGGTCGCGGGCCGTTCACCAGGGTCCTGGTGGAGATCATGGGCGGCGCGGACCCGGTGGGCCAGGCCGACGCGGTCCTCGCCGGGCTGGCCGACCTCGACGTCCGCGGCCCGCGGTTGCTGCACGGCGAGGGTGCCGCGTGCTGGCCGCTCGTCGCCCATGCCGGGCGACTGGGCCTCCCGACCCGGATCGGCCTGGAGGACGTGCTGCGCGGCCCGGGCGGCGAACCCGTCAGCGGCAACGCCGAGCTGGTGCGGCTGGCCCTGGGCGTGTGGGCCGGTGGCCCCGCCGGGGCGGGGCCACCGCGGTGATCACGCGTACGGGTCGAACGGGATGCCCCCCGGCTTGGCCTTGTTGAGGTTGTCGTTGAACGCGCCGTCCTTGATGCCCAGGCTCGCGCTGCCGAAGTCCGCGTTCACCAACCGGTCGCGGATGCCGGGCGGGAAGTTGTCCCAGCTCACCAGGTCCGGGTACTGCCAGGCGCCGTAGTGGTTCTCCGGCGCCTCGTCGCGGCCCGCGAGGCGGAAGCAGTGCGTGGAGGCGCCGTCCTTGTGGTAGACCACCTTGGCGTGCGTGCCCTCCCAGGCGACCTCGGAGCTGGGGCGGGTGGAGTAGTTGCCGTGCGCGGAGGTGGACACGTAGCGCGCCTGGTCGCCGCTGACCCAGACCACCACGTGCTCGATGTCGTGGCGGTGACCGCAGCAGTCGATGCCCGGGACGGCCTGGTCCTTCTCGAAGTACAGGTCGTAGAGGTGGGCGCACCAGCCGTTGTTGCACTTGGTCCGCGCGTAGGAGTTCGTGTTGTCCAGGTCGGACTGGTCGCGGCAGTTGCCGTTGAGCGCGCCGGAGTTGTTCAGGCCGGGCGCGGGGGTGCCGTCGGGGCCGATGGCGGGCGTGGGGTAGCAGCCGTCGCCGTCGTAGTCGAACGCGGGCTGCCACTTGCCGTCCGGCTCGGCCACGCTGGACGGCAGCGCGGCGGGCGGGTCCGCCCAGGCCACCCCCGGCACCGCCACCGCCAGCAGCGCCGCTCCCGCGACCACGAACCCGATCCTGCGCTTCCCGACGGCCATGGCGGCGGTGCCTCCCGTTTTCCGGTCGAACCAGACGGGAAAGACTTACCAACAACAACCACACCCGCACAATGGGCGCCGAAACGGCGGTCGACCGGGCATCACCGAGAGTTCAATGCCGGTCCACCGGTGATCAACCCACCGAAAGCCGACTGCCCGTCAGGCCACCGGGGTCGAGCGCAGCGTCAGCAGGCTGATCTCGCTCGGCGCGAACACCCGGAACGGCGGACCCCAGAAGCCCGCACCGCGGCTCGTGTAGAGGTGCGTGCGCTCGTTGAGCCTGGTCAGCCCCTGCAACCACGGCTGGTCCAGCCGCACCAGCAGGTGGAACGGCCAGATCTGGCCGCCGTGGGTGTGCCCCGACACCTGGAGGTCGACGCCCGCTTCCACGGCGGTGGAGATCTGCTTGGGCTGGTGGGCCAGCAGCAGCACCGGCAGGTCGGGGTCGGCACCCGCCAGGGCGGTGGTGATGTCGGGCTGGTGGCCGGGCAGCCCGGACGACGGGGCGGTGCGGTCGTCGATGCCCGCGACGACCAGCCGGGAGCCGCCGCGCTCGACGACGACGTGCCGGTTGTGCAGCGCCTCCCAGCCCAGTTCGGACATGCGGTCGAGCCAGCCCTGGGCCTCGTTGAAGTACTCGTGGTTGCCGGTGACGTAGACCCGGGCGAGGGTGGCGCGCACGTCGCCGAGCGGGGCGGACTGCGTGAGCCGCTGCGCGGGCGTGCCGTCGGCGATGTCGCCCGCGTGGGCGACGATGTCGGGGTCGAGGGCGTTGACCGCGGCCGTGGTGCGGGCCGACCAGCGGGAGCGGTCGATCGGGCCGTAGTGGGTGTCGGCGAGCAGGACGAGCTTCACGCCGTCGAGGCCGGGGCCGAGCCGCGGCAGGTGCACCTCGGTGCGGCGGACCCGGGGCACGCGCATCGCCTCGTGGTGGCCGTGGGCGAGCAGCACCGCGGCGACCACCACGACCGCCGCCGCGACGACGCGGGAGCGGGTGGGGTCGTCCACCCCGGCGAGCGCCAGCACCACCTCGGCCAGCGCGCCGAGGATGCTCCACACGAACAGCACCCAGACGACACCGAGCAGCACGTCGCCGACCACCGCGGCGCGGTCGCTGCGGCGGCCCTTGGTCATCGAGTACGGCAGGGCGGCGGCACCGGCGAGGAAGACGGCCGAACCGAGCGCCACGAACCACCCCGGCCAGTCCTGGCCACCGGCGACCAGCACCCACCACGGCACGCCGAACAACAGGGCGGCCACGACCAGCGCGACCACCAGGAACCGCAGGCGACGCCGGGCCCGGACGGCCTGCTCGCGCTGTTCGGTCTGCGACATCGGGCCGCTCCTCTCCTGACCCCCGAACGATACCCGCGCGCGCACCGCACCCGCCGTCGGCGCAGTACCGTGGCGGGGTGATCGGAACCGGATACTTCGCCTCGGTCGACGAGGTGGTCGAGCGCCTGGCCGAGCAGGGCTACCTGGCCTCGGCCCCGGTCGCCACCACGGTGTTCCTCGCCGACCGGCTGGGACGACCGCTGCTGGTCGAGGGTCCCGCGGGCGTCGGCAAGACCGAACTGGCCAGGGCGGTGTCCGCGGCGACGGGCTCGCGGCTGGTCCGCCTCCAGTGCTACGAGGGCGTCGACGAGTCGCGGGCGCTGTACGAGTGGAACCACGCCAAGCAGTTGCTGCGCATCACCGCGGGCCGCGACGAGGGGTGGGACCGGGCGCGGGCGGACATCTTCACCGAGGAGTACCTGCTCTCCCGCCCCCTGCTCACCGCCATCTCCGGCGACGAGCCCACGGTGCTGCTGGTGGACGAGGTGGACAAGGCCGACGTGGAGATCGAGGGCCTGCTGCTGGAGGTGCTGGGCGACTTCCAGGTGACGGTCCCGGAACTGGGCACCATCGTGGCCAAGCGCCGCCCGTTCACCGTGCTGACCTCCAACGCCACCCGCGACCTGTCCGACGCGCTGCGGCGGCGCTGCCTGTTCCTGCACATCGACTTCCCCGAACCCGAACTGGAGCGGCGGATCGTGCGGACCAAGGTCCCCGGCATCGACGAGGCGCTGACCGCGTCGGTGGTGGCCGTGGTCGGCGCGCTGCGGGCGATGGACCTGCGCAAGGCCCCCTCGGTCGCCGAGGCGGTCGACTGGGCCCGCACCCTGCTCGCCCTGGGCGCCGACACCCTCGACGAGGAGGTGGTGCGGGCCAGCCTCGGGGTGATCGTCAAGCACCAGGACGACATCATCCGCGTCCGCGACCGCCTCCGCCTGGACGAGGCCCTGGACGGCGCGGCGTCATGACCGGCGCGGGCCTGCCGGAACGGCTGGTGGAGCTGGTCACCGCCCTGCGCGGGCACGGCGTCACGGCGGGCCCCAGCGAAACGGTCGACGCGGCGGCGGTCGCCGAGGTCCTGGGCCTGGCCGACCGGGAACGCCTCCGCGAGGGCCTGGCGGCGGCCCTGCTGCGCCGCGCCGGTCAGCGCCCGGTCTTCGACGCGGTGTTCGACGTGTGCTTCCCCCTGGGCGTCGGCGTGCCGGAGGGCGCCCGCGACCGGGACCGGGACCTCGACGACCTGCGCGCCGAACTCGTCGCCGCCCTCGCCGCCGAGGACGCGGGCGGCCTGACCAGGCTCGCGGGCATCGCGGTCGAGGCGTTCGGCCGGTACGGCAGCGGCTCGGGCGGCGGCTTCTCCGCCCACGAGACCCTGGAGAAGGTCCGCCCGCAGACCCTGTTGGTGCGCGTCCTCGCCGAAACCGGTGGCGGGCGGGGGAACTTCACCGACCGCCTCGAACGCGACGAGGTGCGCCGCCGGATCGAGGCGTTCCGCACGGCGGTCCGCACCGAGGCCCGGCGGCGCACGGCGGAGGCGCGCGGCAGGCAGCGGGTGCTGGAGCACGCCGTGGCCCCGTCGGCGGACGGGGTGGACTTCCTGGTCGCCAACCGCGAGCAACTGGCCGAACTGCGCCGCACCATCCACCCGCTGTCGCGCAGGCTGGCCACCCGCCTCGCCGCCCGCAGGCGCCGCGCCAACCGGGGCCACATCGACATCCGCCGCACGCTGCGCCGCTCCCTGTCCACCGGCGGCGTCCCCCTGCGCCCGGCGTACCGGCGGCGCAGGCCGGGCCGCCCGGAGATCGTGCTGGTGTGCGACATGTCCGGCTCGGTGGCGGGCTTCGCCGACTTCACCATGCTCTTGGTGCAGGCCCTGCGCGACCAGTTCAGCAGGGTCCGCGTCTTCGGCTTCGTCGACACGGTGGACGAGATCACCCACCTGGTCCACACCGGAGCCGCCGACCCCGAGGGCCTCAGCGCCCGCATCCACGCCGAGGCCACCCTGTCCACCTGGGACGGCCACAGCGACTACGGCCGGGCCTTCCGCCACTTCACCGAACGCCACGCGGAAGCGATCACCCCCAAGACCTCCCTGCTCATCCTGGGCGACGGCCGCACCAACGGCGGCGACCCGAACCTGGAAGCCCTGCACGCCATGGTCGCCCCCGCCCGCCACGCCCACTGGCTCAACCCGGAACGCCGGGCCCTGTGGGCGGGCGGCGACTCGGAGGCGGACAGGTACGCGGAGGTGGTCCCCATGCACGAGTGCCGCAACACCCGCCAACTCACCACCCTGGTCGCCCGCCTGCTCCCCACCTGACCCCGGGTCTCAGTGCAACACCTTCAACCCCACGACACAGCCCACGATCCCCACCAGCAGGAGGACCTTGGCGAGCGACACGGACTCCGTCCCCGTCCACATCCCGTAGGCAACGGTGAGCGAAGCCCCGATGCCCACCCACACGGCGTAGGCGGTCCCCACCGGCAACTCCCGCATGGCAAAGGCCAAACCCGCCATGCTCGCGACGATCGCCACCCCGAACACCAGCGAGGGCACCAGCCGGGTGAACCCCTCCGACTTGCCCAACGCCGTGGCCCACACGGCTTCCAGGACACCCGAGACAACCAGAACAAGCCAGGACACGATCCGCTCCCCGAGCGCCGTCTTGTCGCTGACCGGGTACGGCACCCCCTCGTCCGGGGACCCCATCGACGGGGTACCGCCCCCATCGTGGCACAGCGCCGATACCGGCAGCCCCCCGCTTGACGAAGCTCACCGGATCGATCGACGAGCACCACCCGGCTCCGCACGAACGGTTCCGGGGGCGGTCAGCGGGCCAGCGCGAGCAGTTCGCCCACCGCCCGCCCCGACCCGCCCCGGAGCAGCACGGGAACGGCGGTGGCCGCCGCGACCAGCCGACACCAGGTGTGCAGCCGCTCGACGTCGATCCGGGCGGCGGTGGAAAGCGCGTGCAGCCGGTACTCGATGCCGTCGCGCCTGCCCGCCCCGGCCAGCACGTAGTCGACCGCGTCCCAACACCGGTCGCCGACGCACACCTTCGGGTCGATGGCCACCAGGCCGCGCGAACCACCGTCGAGCACGTTGCCCAGGTGCAGGTCGCCGTGCAGCAGCGCCGAAGGCCACGGCGGGGCGAACAGGTCGTCCAGCCCGCCCAGAGCCCGCTCGAAGTCATCCCGCCGCAACCCCGAAGCGGCGAGCGCCGGTTCCCCGAGCCTGCCGATGCCGTGCCGCAGGAACTGCTCGGTCCGCAGGCGCAGGTCCTCCGCAACCCCATCCGGCGCCTCGACGGCGTGCAGGTCGACCAGCAGCGCCGCGTACTCCTCCGGCGCGGGCTGCCGCCGCAGGTCCGCGACCTCGGTCCCCGGCCGCACGGCCTCCAGCAGCAACGCCCCCGGCGCCTCCGCGAGCAGGACCGGCATCCGGCCGCTGGGCTCGAACAGCCGCAACATCCCCGCCTGCGCCGCGAGGAACGGCGCATCAGGACTGAGCTTGAGCACAGCGGCCCGACCGCCCACGGTGGCGCGGATCGCGACCGAGGAGGCCCCACCGTCGAACGGCTCACCGACCTCCAGCCGCCAGCGCCGCGCGCACTCCGCCACCAGTGCGGGCAGCGCGGCCGCCCACTCGGCGGCACCGGGCCCGAACCGCCGCACCAACTTGGCGGTGATCGCGTCAGCCATGCCCGGACGATATCCGGGTACACCGCACCCTTCCCGCGAATTCCGCCCACCCAGCCCGCACGACGACTACCGCCCATCCCGAACCCCACCGACACAGCCGCCGCCCACCCCCGAACCGCCTGCCACACCGAACCGCGGCGTGCGCAGCCGCCGACCACCCAACAAACTGGCGGCCCGGCTACGGAAATGCCCGGGTGGGTGGATCTGCTTGGGTGGGGGTAGCGATCATGTGCAAGCCTGCTTGGGCTGTGGGGCATCTCTTCAGCCCCACTCGGTCACACTGGGCGCATGATCGCTGTAGGGGCCCCGCCCGAGCAGATCCACCCACCCGGGCACGCCCACGAAAATCCCGGCCCTTGAAACCACGGCACGGCCGAGCAGATCCGCCCACCCTGGCACCCATCAACAAACGACTGGCGCTTTAAGCCAGCCCCTACCCCCGAGGCAGGCAGGAGATAAGCGCGGCCAAGGACCCCAGTACCTCCAACACCTTCTGCGAGTTCGCGCCCCCCAGGTAAGCGTTCTCCGCGTGCACCAGGTCCCTCCCCACCAACGCCCAAGTCCCCAACCTCGCCTCCCGCACCAACGACACCACCTGCGGCGTCAGCACGTACTCCGCCACCCGGGGGTCAGTCGCCACCAACCGGTGCCGCCGGTTGAACTTGCGGTCGGCGGTGGCGGGGTGCGGGTACTGGCCGGTGTCGGAGTAGACCTGGTCGCGGGAGGTGAGGTGGAAGAAGGGCATGGGGGCGGGCAGGGTCAGCACCCACACCGTGTCGGTGGCGAAGCGGTCGTGCTCGTTGAGGGTGATGCCGAGGGCCCGCTTCTCCAGGACCGTGCTGCGGCGGAAGAACTCGAAGGCCGTGAACGGGATCCCGTGGAAGGCGCCCGCCACCGACCCGTACGCCAGGCGCATGTCGCCGCGCTGGGTGAAGGGGAGGACGGGCCAGCGGTCGAGGAGCCAGGGGGCCCGGTCGGCGAACTGCCAGCCGTGGGCTCGGGCCAGTTCGGCCCTGGCGCGGTTGGTGGCGTTGATGCCGGGCATGCGCGACCACGCGCGCCTGCTGTCGAATTCCACGGATCCCCCCGTCTCCGGTGCCCAGGATAGGGGCACCGGAGACGGGGGGACGGGAGGGGTCAGTCGGCTTGGGCCAGGGAGAGGGCGAAGCGGGCCTCGGGGTCGGTCCACCACTCGGCGAGGGCAAAACCGGCCGCGCCGAGTTCGGCGGCGACGCGTTCGCGGCGGAACTTGGCGGAGATCTCGGTGCGCATCTCCTCCCCCTCGGCGAACTCGACGGTCAGGTCGAGGGCCGGGATCGTCACCGACTGGGCGGTGCGGGCCCGCAGGCGCATCTCGACCCACTCGTCCTCGGCGTTCCACCGGGAGAGGTGGTCGAAGGCGGTGACGTCGAAGTCGGCGCCCAGTTCGCGGTTGAGCACGTGCAGGACGTTGCGGTTGAACTCCGCCGTGACGCCCTGGGCGTCGTCGTAGGCGGCCTCCAGGGTTTCGCGGTCCTTCACCAGGTCGGTGCCCAGCAGCAGCCACTCGCCCGGTTTGAGGGTGCCCCGCACGGCGGTCAGGAAGTGGGCGCGTTCGGTGGGCATGAAGTTGCCGATGGTGCCGCCGAGGAACGCGACCAGCCGGGTGGGGTCGCCGGGGAGCAGCGACAGGTGTTCGGTGAAGTCGCCGACGACGCCGTGGACGGGGGTGTCGGGGTACTCGCCCGCCAGGTCGGCGGCGGCCTCGCGCAGTGCGGTCTCGGAGACGTCGAGGGTGACGACCTGGCCCAGGGAACCCCCGTCGCGCAGGGCGTCGAGGAGCAGGCGGGTCTTCTCCGAGGAGCCGGAGCCCAGTTCGACGAGGGTGTGGGCGCCGGTCACCCCGGCGATGTCGGCGGCGTGGGCGGCGAGGATGGCGCGCTCGGCCCTGGTCGGGTAGTACTCGGGCAGGCGGGTGATCTCCTCGAACAGCTCGCTGCCGCGCGCGTCGTAGAACCACTTGGGGGGCAGGGTCTTCGGGTTCGCGGTGAGGCCCGCGCGGGCGTCGGCGGCCAGGGAGCGGGCGGCGTGGTCCTCGGGGAGGTGGACGTCGAAGGACGGCTGTGGCATGGGGTGGGTCTCCTTATCGGGTGCCCAGCGCGCTGACCCGCACGCGGGGGGTGGGACCGAGGTCGGCGAGGACGAGCTGCCGGTCCTCGATCGGGGTCCACCGGGGGTCGTCGTCCCACGGCTCGGAGGCCAGGACGACGTGGTCTGGGGTGGTGTGCGCGGACAGCGAGTGCGACCAGGTCGTGGCGGCGAGCGCCGTGCCGTCGGTGAGCAGCAGGTTGAGGCGGGAGTCGGGGGCGCGATCGGCGACCGCGAGCACCACCTCGGCGAGGGCGTCCCCCGGCTGCGCGCCCGCGCGCAGCCGGTCGCGCACCAGGGCCCACAGCACGGCGCTGTCGGTCGGCGCGTCGAGGGTCATCAGGTCGGTGGTGGGCAGGGTGGCGGCGAGGTCGGCGATGCTGCCCGGCCAGCCGCGCACCACCCCGTTGTGGCTGAACAGCCAGCGGCCCTCGGCGAACGGCGCGCACGCGGTCTCCACGACCGGCATGCCCACCGTCGCCGAGCGGGCGGCGGCCAGGACCGCCCCGCTGCTGACCGAGGCGGACAGCGCGGCGAACGAGGCGTCCGTCCACATCGGAACGGCCCGTCGGTAGCGCACCGGGTCCCCCGCCCCGGTGTACCAGCCGACGCCGAAGCCGTCGGCGTTCACCGTGCCCCCGCCGCGCATGTCGGCGGGGGCCCAGGTCTGCGTGAGCAGCCCGCGCGGACCGCCCAGCAGGCTGGAAACGGGCACGGCGGGGCCCAGGTACCCCAGGTGGCGGCACATCGCTCAGCGGACCTCGTCCGGTCGCGCGTCGCGGGCGAGCCGGAACCCGGCGAAGATCTGCCGCCGGATGGGGTGGTCCCAGTTGCGGAACGTGCCGCGCACCGCCGAGGCGTCCGTGCCGAAGGAGCCGCCGCGCAGCATCTTGTAGTCCCCGCCGAAGAACACCTCGGAGTACTCCCGGTACGGGAACGCGGCGAAACCCGGGTACGGCCGCAGGTCCGAGTCGCACCACTCCCACACGTCACCCATGAGCTGGCGCACCCCCAGCGCGGAGGCACCCGCCGGGTACGAGCCGACCGGGGCCGGTCGCAGGTGGCGCTGCCCCAGGTTGGCGTGCTCGGGGCCGGGGTCCTCGTCGCCCCACGGGTAGCGGCGGGAGCGGCCGGTGGCCGGGTCGAAGCGGGCCGCCTTCTCCCACTCCACCTCGGTCGGCAGCCGCTTGCCCGCCCAGTTCGCGTACGCCTGCGCCTCGTGGAAGCACACGTGCACCACCGGCTCGTCGAACGGGACCTGTTCCACCACACCGAACCGGGTGCGGTGCCAGCCCGCCGGGCCGCGCTCCCAGAAGCGCGGCGCCACCAGGTTCGCCTTCTGCCGGTGCGCCCAGCCGACCTCGCTCCACCAGCGCGGGTCGTCGTAGCCGCCCGCGTCGATGAACGCCAGGTACTCGCCGTTGCTCACCGGCACGGTGTCGATGAAGAACGCGTCGACGTGCGCGGCGTGCGCGGGCCGCTCGTTGTCCAGTGCCCACGGCTCGGTGGAGGTGCCCATGGTGAACTCCCCGCCGGGCACCAGGACCTCGCGCGCGGGCAGCGGTTCGGCCGCCCGGGGCGGGTCCTCCGCGTGCAGCACCGGGGCTCCGGTGCGTAGCTGGTGGGTGGCGAGCATGGTCTCGTCGTGCTGCTGCTCGTGCTGCACGATCATGCCGAAGGCGAACCCGTCCTGGACCAGCCTGCGCCCCTGGAGCGGGGTGCGCTCCAGCACGTCGAACACCTTCTCCCGCACCTCGCGCACGTAGGTGCGGGCCTCGCGCGGCTTGAGCAGCGGCAGCGCGGGGCGGTCGGCGCGGGCGTGCTGGAAGGCGTCGTAGAGCTCGTCGATGTCGCTGCGCACCGGGTCGCGGCCGCCGACGTCGCGGACGAGCCACAGCTCTTCCTGGTTGCCGATGTGGGCCAGGTCCCACACCAGCGGGGACATCAGCCTGGAGTGCTGGCGGACGAGGTCGTCCTCGTCCACGGCGTCGGTCAGGGCCGTGCTGCGCGCACGCGAGCGGCGAAGCTGCTCGGCGACGCGCTCGCGGACCTGCTCGGTGGTCAGGTTCTCGGTGGTGGTCACGTCTCTACCTCCCGTTCGTGGCTGCGCGGTCGAGGAGCGCGCCCAGTCGGTCGACCACGTCCGCGTGCTCGGCCGGGCCGAGGTCGAGCCGGTCGAGCGCGGGCAGGCCCAGTTCCAGCACCCGGCGCGCGGCGGCGGCGGTCGGCCGGTCGGCGAGGCCGAGCCGGGCGGCGGGCAGCCACCGGTCGGCGGCGGGCGCGCAGGCGTCGACGACCGCGTCGACGGTGCCGGGGTCGGCCAGCAGCGCGGTGAGC
>NZ_JAJCXD010000103.1:0-4753 GCF_021056305.1 Actinokineospora sp. PR83 | reverse complement strand
GGCGGGCCGGGCGGGCTCCGGGCGGGCCGGTTCGGGGCGCAGGACCTCCGGGGCGGCGGCCCGGGCGGGTTCCAGGGCGGCGGCGCGCGGCGCGGGGGTGGGCTGCGCGGCGGGTGGGGCGGCGGGGGCGTTGGTGATCCGCCGCTCCATCGCCTCCAGGCGCTGGATGACCGCCGAGTCGGCGGCGGCGTCGGTGGGGACCGCGCCGGGGAGCAGCATCCGCGCGCACAGCAGTTCCAGCAGCAGGCGGGGCGCCGTGGCGCCGCGCATCTCCACCAGTCCGGTGTGCACGATCTCGGCGTAGCGCGACAGCGTGCCGGGGCCGAGCTGGGCGGCCTGGCGGGTCATCGAGTCGAGTTCGTCGGCGGGGGCGTTCACCAGCCCGCGCGCGCCCGCCTCCGGGACCGCGCGCAGCAGGACCAGGTCGCGCAGTCGGTCGAGCAGGTCCGAGGCGAACCGCCGGGGGTCGTGGCCTGCTTCGACCAGCCGGTCGACCGTCGCGTAGACGGCGGCGGCGTCGCCTGCGGCGAGCCCGTCGACCATGTCGTCGATCAGCGCCGAGTCGGTGACCCCGAGCAGGGAGACCGCGCGCTCGTAGGTGACCCCCTCCGGTCCGGCGCCCGCCAGCAGTTGGTCGAGCACCGACTGCGTGTCCCGGGCCGAACCGCCGCCCGCGCGGATGACCAGCGGGAACACGGCGGGCTCGACGACGGCGCCCTCGGCGGCGCAGTTGCGCTCCAGCAGGTCGCGCATGGCACCGGGCGGGATCAGCCGGAACGGGTAGTGGTGCGTCCGCGAGCGGATGGTGGCGAGGACCTTGTCCGGCTCGGTGGTCGCGAAGATGAAGACCAGGTGCTCCGGCGGCTCCTCCACGATCTTCAGCAGGGCGTTGAAGCCCTGCGTGGTGACCATGTGCGCCTCGTCGACGATGAACACCCGGTACCGCGACCCGGCGGGGGCGTAGAAGGCCCGGTCGCGCAGTTCGCGGGCGTCGTCGACACCACCGTGGGAGGCGGCGTCCAGCTCGGTGACGTCGACGCTGCCCGGCCCGTTCGGGGCGAGCTGCACGCACGAGTTGCACACCCCGCACGGCTCGTCGGTCGGCCCCTGCTCGCAGTTGAGCGAGCGGGCGAGGATGCGCGCGCTGGAGGTCTTGCCGCAGCCGCGCGGTCCGGAGAAGAGGTAGGCGTGGTTGACCCGGCCCGCGGCCAGCGCGGTGCGCAGCGGGACGGTGACGTGTTCCTGCCCCACGACCTCGGCGAAGGTCGCGGGACGGTACTTGCGGTAGAGGGCGAGCGCCACGACGCGACACTACCGGGGCCGGTCATGATCGCGATGGGGGCCTGACCGGCGGCGGGTGAGGATCGCCACGGGGTGGTGGGTGGGAATCACCACAGGGCGGCGCGGGGAATCCGGGTGGGCCGCCCGGTGTTGTCCCCTGGGTGACGATCCCCTTCTCCGTACTCGACCTCGCACCGGTGGCCAGTGGCTCCTCCGAGACCACCGCGCTGCGCAACAGCCTCGACCTGGCCAGGGCGACCGAGCGGTTGGGGTACCACCGCTACTGGGTGGCCGAGCACCACAACATGCCGGGCATCGCCAGCTCCGCGCCCGCCGTGCTGCTCGCGCACATCGCCATGGCCACCGAGAGCATCCGGGTCGGCAGCGGCGGCGTGATGCTGCCGAACCACGCCCCGCTGGTCGTGGCCGAGCAGTTCGGCATGTTGGAGGCGTTCCACCCCGGCCGGGTCGACCTGGGGATCGGCCGGGCGCCGGGCACCGACCAGGTGACCGCCCAGGCGCTGCGGCGGCAGGAGGGGGCGCTGTCGGTGGACGACTTCCCGCAGCAGCTCACCGAGCTGGCCGACTACTTCACCGGTCGCAACTCGCGCGGGGTGACCGCCGTGCCCGCGCTGGGCAACCAGCCCGCGATGTGGCTGCTGGGCTCCTCCGGCTACAGCGCGCAGGTCGCGGGCTACCTGGGGCTGCCGTTCGCCTTCGCGCACCACTTCAGCTCGGAGAACACCATCCCGGCCCTGGCCCTCTACCGCGACCGGTTCCGCCCGTCGGCCGTGCTGGACGAGCCGTACGCGATGATCGCGGCGAACGTGCTGTGCGCCGAGGACGACGAGACCGCCCGGGAGCTGGCCAGGCCCGCCCTGCTGCAGTTCCTCAAGCTGCGCAAGGGCGACCCGGGTCGGCTGCCGTCGCCGGAGGAGGCCGCGGCGTACGAGTACACCGACGTCGACCGGCTGTTCATCGAGCAGCGGCTGGCCGACCAGGTGGTCGGTGGGCCGGAGACGGTGCGCCGGGGGATCGAGGACCTGCTGGCGGCGACCGGGGTGAACGAGCTGATGATCACCACCAGCGTCTTCGACCACGCCGAGCGGATCCGCAGCTACGAGCGGGTGGCGGAGGTCGTGGGGCTCAAGGCCCTGGTCTGATCACGGACGAAAGGGGACCCCGTGCACCTGTCAGAGCCCGCTTATCCTTGCTGCCTTCCGGCCCTGGGGAGGTTCGCAGGGTGAACACCGCACGGGGTCCGTGGACAAGTGTAGCGAGGTGCGTACAGAGCTCCACGCACCCCCCGGTACGGCAAACCGCTCAGCCGTTCCGACCTGTTGGTTAGCATTGCTAAACGCGCGGGGTGGCGAGCGCGGGCCACGACTTCTGCCACAAGCTCGGCAGCGCAGTGCCTGCCGAGGCCGTCCTCGTCGGCGAGGGGGCCTACCCCGCAGGCAAGCAGCACACCACGACCAGGTCAATCGTCCACTTCGGTTGGTAAATAACCACTGCTCACTGGTCTGGTGAAGGGATGACGCGACCTCTTACGGTCAGGCGGACACGGTGAACCTCGTCCCCCTGCACCGAGGAGTTCGCATGATCCGCAAGTCCTTCGCCGCCGCCGCCCTGGCCCTGGCGGCGACCATCGCCCCGATGACCGCGGGCCAGGCCAGTGCCACCACCGAGGGCGACTTCGGCACCGCCGCGGTCACCGTCACCTACACGGTCTCCGGCGCCCCCTCGTTCCGGTCGCAGATCAGCACCTCGATCTCGCACTGGAACACCTCGGTGACCAACGTCCGACTGCAGCAGGTCTCCTCCGGCGGGAACTTCGCCTTCTACGAGGGCAACGACCCGCGGGGCTCCTACGCCAGCACCGACGGGCACGGCCGCGGCTACGTCTTCATCGACTACGCCCAGGTCCGGCAGTACGACGTGATCAGGGTGATCACCCACGAGACCGGGCACGTCCTTGGCCTGCCGGACCACTACTCCGGCCCCTGCTCGGAGCTGATGTCCGGCGGCGGCCCCGGCCCGAGCTGCACCAACTCCTACCCGAACGCCACCGAGCGCAGCCGGGTCAACTCGCTGTGGGCCAACGGCTTCGCGGCGGAGACCGGCGAGCGGGTCCTCATCACCGAGCCGCAGATCTTCGCGAAGTCCTGACCTGCGGTTGTAGTGCACGTGTAGCGGGCCGACCCAGCCTGGTGGCGACACCGGCGGGTCGGCCTGCACCGGCTCCGCCGAGCCATCAGTCGGGAGGAGCTGCCATGAAGCTGGTCAAGCTGGTCGGGGCCGTCGGAGCCGCCGCCGCCATCGCGGTGAGCACGGTCGGGACCGCGTCGGCCGCACCCGCGCCGGTGCCCGGCGCGGAGGTGTACAGCCAGGTCACCGCCGCTGACGTCGCCGACCCGACGGCGGTGCTGCCCGCCGGGGTGGACGCCGACTTCAGCGCGCTGCAGACGGTCGAGGGCGCCATCAGCTGGTTCCGCAACCGCGAGGGCAGCACCGAGTACGACGGCTACTGCGAGCGCGCGGTCCGCCTGGCCTGGAACCGCGCCACCCACCACGCCAGCGCGATCGCCCACTGGAACTCCAGCGACGGCGCCCGGCACACCGGCGGCGCCACCCCGCCGCGCGGCGCGTTCGTCTTCTGGAACATCTCCCAGTACGGCCACGTCGGCCTCGCCGACGGCAGCGGCGGCGTCTGGGCGACCAGCGTCAACGGCCGCATCGGCCACGTCCGCCAGGGCTACTTCGCCAACTACCTGGGCTGGAAGCCGGGCAACAGCAACTAGACCGTGCTCGCGGCGCGGGATTCGCGCTGTGGTGCCGAGGTGGGCCGCTTCGCCGGGACTACGCCGTGTAATTCGGCTCAAGCGCCGGTCGTTGGTGGTGGGTGGATCCGCTTCGCGGGGATCGCTTCGTGTGCTGTCGGTTCAAGAGCCGGGATGTGTTGTGGGTGCCCGGGTGGATCTGCTCGGCCGTGCCGTTGGTTTACAAGCCCGGGATTTTCGGGGGCGTGCCCGGGTGGGTGGATCCGCTCGAGCGGGGCCCCTACAGCGATCATGCGCCCAGTGTGACCGAGTGGGGCTGAAGAGATGCCCCACAGCCCACGCAGGCTTGCACATGATCGCTACCCCCACCCAAGCAGATCCACCCACCCGGGCCTTTTCGTAGCCGGGCCTGCGGTTGCGGGAGTGGCTGATCTTCGCTGCGCCTGGTGGGGTTCGGGGTGGCTGGCCGCCTGGCCGGCGGTTGGTGGGTGGCTCGGCCACTGCGTCAGCGGGTGCGGGTAGCTGGCTGCCCGGTCAGCGGTTGGTGGGTGGCTCGGCCACTGCGCCAGCGGGTGCGGGCGGGCGGCAGGTAGTTGGCGGGGTGGCTGGTGGCGGGGTGGCTGGTGGCGGGGTGGCTGGTGGCGGGGTGGCTGGTGGCTGGTGGCTGGTTGCCGCTGCGCCGGTGGGGTTCG
>NZ_JAJCXD010000102.1:0-40510 GCF_021056305.1 Actinokineospora sp. PR83 | reverse complement strand
GGCGCGGCGGCCGGGGGGGCGGCGGGGGCGGCGGTCGTCGTCGGCGCGGCGGCGGGCGGCGGGGCCGCGGTGGGGGTGGCCCTGCTCAGGTCGGCCAGGACGTCCTTGCTCTTGGCCGCGGCGGCCCGGACGTCCGACAGCGACCGCGGCGCCGCGGCCGCGCCCGCGAACGGGATGCCCTCGACCTGGGTGGGCCCGCTCACCGACAGCGCGCCGATCAGGACGATCAGCACGCCCGCCCCACCCGCGGCAGCGGGTGGGGCGAACCGTGGGTTCCGCCGTGCCATGACCGGTCAGTGCCCCCAGTCGCGGCGCATGCTCCGGCTGACGACCCGCTTGCCGCGGGCGGTCTTGAACAGGAAGCCGCCGCCCGCCGCGGCCAGCAGCACCAGGCCGCCGAGCGCGACCAGCAGACCGCTGGAGGGGCCGCTGCCGAGCGCCGCCGCGTTCGCGGGCCTGTCGCCCGCCGGGATCACGTGCGGGACGGTCGGGGTGTTGGGCGTGTTCGTCAGCGCCAGGGCGAGGGTCTTCCCCGGTTCGAGCTTCCCGCAGCTCGCGGGCGGGGCGGCCGGGTTGAACGTCTGCTCGTAGCCGGGTGCCGCCGCGACCTCCACCACGCAGACCTCCTGCGGGGTCTTGAGGTTCGGGACCTCCACCGTGCCGTCGGCGCCGGTCGTGACGACGACCGGCGCGCCGTCGGTGCCCACCAGCGGCTTGTCGTCCTGGCCCACCGCGGGGGCGGTCTTGTCCGGGCCGGTCACCCGCAGCTGCACGCCCGCGATGCCCTTGCCGGTCTTGTCGTCGACCTTGGCGACCTTCACCGCGCCGGGCGCGGTCACCGCAGTGACCTTCTCGGTCGCGGTCAGGGGCTTCTCGCCGCCGGTGCTGACCACCCGCTGGGTGTCGACCTGCACGGCCTGCTGCACCACCGGCCGGTCCGCCGGGCTCAGCAGTGAGATCGCCACCGCCGGGTTCGGGCCGGTCGGGGTGACCGCGAGGTCGATGCCCGAACCGTCCTCCTGGGTCGACAGCGCCACCTCGGCCTTGCCGTCGACGGTCGCGTCGGTGAGCTTGATCGTCACCGGGACCTCCGAGACGCCCTTGCCCGCGGCGTTGCGGACCTCCACGGTCCACTTGTCCGGGGTGCCGATGACCTGCGCCGCGCTCGGCTTGGTGATCTTCGTGGTCCACGGGCCGTGGTTGGCGGTGGCGTCGGCCTTGAGCCTGTCGACGGTGGTCTGCGCGCTCGCGGGCAGCTTCGACAGGTGGAACGCCGGGTCGTAGGCGACGGTGCGGAAGGTCGCCTTCGGGTCGAGCTGGTCCGGGCTCTGCGGGGCCGCCGTCCAGCTGTGCAGCAGGTGCGCCAGCGCGGCGGACTCGTCGGCGCTCGTGGTGTTGGCGTAGCGCAGCAGCAGGTAGGAGATGTCCGCCGCGACGTCGGGGGCCAGCTCCGTGCCCCACTTGGTCTTGAGCGCCTCACCGGGCTGGTACTGCTCGTCGGTGTCCGGCTCCAGGTACGCGTACTGCACGCACCAGACCTGCTTGCCGTTGACGATGTAGGAGCCGAGCCAGTCGGCGGCGTCGGGGTTGCCCGCGTACGGCTGCGCGGGTGCGGTCTCGTGGCCCAGGCCCTTCTGGATGGCGGCACCGGCGGTGGGGGCGCCCGCGACGAGGGCGGTCCCGACGAGCAGTGCCACGCCGGACACCCCCGCGGTCAACCGGGCGGCGAGTGTGGTTCGCGCCATGGGTGGATCGGCTCCTTGCCGCGCCTTCGGCAGCGCACGCCTCGGCGCTCGACGTCAGGGACGAGCAGGCGCGCGGAACAAGCCGGCGACGGGGAGTGGCCGGGTGGACACAGGGAGCGCACCACGGGTAACCCTGGTGCCTGCGGCCACCGCGCACAATCCACCGACCGTGCGAACTCCGTCACTGGCCCGGGTGGAACTTTCCGGAAAAGCACTCGTCGCGTGGCGGTGTCCGCCCCCGGATGGCGGATCGCCAGGCCGGGAAGCGCCAGGTCCGGTCACCCGGTGCGCCCGGATCGGGAATGCCGGGTTCGCGCTGGTCGTTGCGCCGGATGTGGGTAAAGTGGGTTTTACCCACGGGAACCGGTCGGCCGGGTCGATCGTTGACTCCCTGAAGGCGCCAGCAAGGCCCTATGGAGGATCAGGTGCGTTCTACCAGCAACCCCGCGTTCCGCAACCTGCCGGTCGGCAGCGGCGGCTACGCGGGATTCCAGCAGCAGGCCCAGGGCTACCCGCAGGCGGCGCCCGGCTACGGCGGCTACCAGCAGCCGGTGTCCGACGACCGCCCGATGACCGTGGACGACGTGGTCACCAAGACCGCGATGACCCTCGGCCTGGCCCTCGTCGTCGGCATCATCACCGCCGTCGCGGTGCTCGGCGAGGTGATCAGCCCCTACCCGCCGATGATCATCGGTCTGATCGTCGGCCTGGTGCTCTCACTCGTCATCATCTTCAAGAAGCTCCCGAGCCCCGCCCTGGTGCTGGGCTACTCCGCGGCCGAGGGCCTGTTCCTCGGCGCGATCACCGGGGTCTTCGAGTACCTCGTCCCGGGCGTGGCGCTGCAGGCCATCCTGGGCACGGCGCTGGTGTTCGGCGCCATGCTGGTCGTCTACAAGACCGGCGCGGTCAAGGTCACCCCCCGCCTCACCAAGTGGATCATCGGCGCCACCGCCGCGGCGGCGGGCCTGATCCTGATCAACCTGGTGCTCTCGCTCTTCGGTGTCGACATGGGCATCCGCGGCGACACGGCCACCCCGCTGACGGTCGGCATCAGCCTGCTGTTCATCGGCATCGCCGCGTTCAACTTCCTGCTCGACTTCGACATGGCGGACCAGATGATCCGCACGGGCACGCCGTCCAAGTTCGCGTGGTACGTGGCCTTCGGCCTGATGACCACCCTGGTCTGGCTGTACCTGGAAATGCTCCGACTGCTGTACATGCTGCAGAGCAGCGACTGACAGCGGTCGTTCCCAGGGGCAGGGCGTTCGGCATCGGCCGGGCGCCCTGTTTCGCTTTCCGAGCGGCCCCGGCACTTCCCGGGTGGTCCCGAGAACGCAGAACGGCCCCACCCGTCGAGGGTGGGGCCGTTCTGCGTGCCCGGACTAGCTGAGGCGCTCGAGGACCATGGCCATGCCTTGGCCGCCGCCGACGCACATCGTCTCCAGGCCGAACTGCTTGTCGTGCCACTGGAGGCTGTTGATCAGGGTGGTGGCGATGCGGGCGCCGGTCATGCCGAAGGGGTGGCCGACGGCGATGGCGCCGCCGTTGACGTTGAGCTTGTCCTCCGGGATGCCGAGGTCGCGGGCCGAGGGGAGGACCTGGGCGGCGAACGCCTCGTTGATCTCGAACAGGTCGATGTCGCCGACCGACAGGCCCGCCTTGGCGAGGGCCTTCTTCGACGCCTCGACCGGGCCGAGGCCCATGATCTCCGGGGACAGGCCGGAGACGCCGGTGGAGACGATGCGGGCGAGCGGGGTCAGGCCCAGCTCCTTCGCCTTGGTGTCGGACATGATCACCAGGGCCGCCGCGCCGTCGTTGAGCGGGCAGCAGTTGCCCGCGGTGACGCGGCCGTCGGGGCGGAAGACCGGCTTGAGGGTGGCGGTCTTCTCGTAGGTGATGCCAGGGCGGGGGCCGTCGTCGGTGTCGACCACGGTGCCGTCGGGGAGGGTGACCGGGACGATCTCGCGCGCCCAGAAGCCGGACTTGATGGCTTCCTCGGCGAGGTTCTGCGACCGCACGCCGAAGTGGTCCATGTCCTCGCGGGTGACGCCCTTGAGCAGCGCCAGGTTCTCCGCGGTCTGGCCCATGGCGATGTAGGCGTCGGGCAGCAGGCCGTCCTGGCGCGGGTCGTGCCACTCCGCCGCGCCCTTCTCAGCGACGGCGGCGGTGCGGTCGGTGGCCTCGGCGAACAGCGGGTTGTGCGTGTCCGGCCACGAGTCGGAGCTGCCCTTGGCGAAGCGGGACACCGTCTCCACGCCCGCGGAGATGAAGACGTCGCCCTCGCCCGCCTTGATCGCGTGCAGCGCCATCCGGGTGGTCTGCAGCGAGGACGCGCAGTAGCGGGTGACGGTGCACCCGGGCAGGTGGTCGTAGCCGGCGAGCACGGCGACGATCCGGCCCAGGTTGAAGCCCTGCTCGCCGCCGGGCAGGCCGCAGCCGAGCATCAGGTCGTCGATGTCGCGGGGGTCCAGGGCGGGCACCTTGTCCAGCGCGGCCTTGACCATCTGCGCGGCCAGGTCGTCGGGTCGGATGTCGACCAGCGAACCCTTCCCCGCCCGGCCGATCGGGGACCGGGCGGCGGAGACGATGACAGCCTCTGGCATGGGGGCACTCCTTCAGCGGGGCAGCACGACGACAGCGATGTTACTCGCAGGTAACCAATCGGCAAGTGCGGTGTTGTCCGGGCCGAACCGGTCAGCGGGCCCTCCGGACACCCGCCGCGGCGCACAGGGGAGCGAGCACGACCTCGGCCGCCAGGGCGTAGCCCGCGCCGTTGGGGTGGAAGCGGTCGCCGCTGAACAGGTCCTGCGGGCGGGCCAGGAAGTGCGGGGAGAGCAGGGCCGCCAGCGGGACCGAGGTGGCCCCGGTGCTCGACAGCTCCCGGGCCTGCGCCCTGGCCAGCGCCAGGCTCCACCGGCGGGCGACCGCGCGCAGCGGCTGCGGGATGGGGACGATCGCGCCCAGGTCGGGGCAGGTGCCGACGACGACCGCGGTGCCCGCCGCGATCAGGCGGCGCACCTCGGCGGCCAGCAGGGCCGCCGAGGCGTTCGGGCCGAGCCGGGCGGTGACGTCGTTGCCCCCGACGATGATGACCACCACGTCCGGGGGGTGCCGCAGGGCCTCGTCGACCTGCGGGGGGAGGCCGGTGGTGCGGGAGCCGCCGACGGCGTGGGTGGTGAGGCGGACCGGGCGGCCGGACTCCGCGGCCAGACCCCTGGCCAGCAGGACGCCGGGCAGCAGGTCCGGGCTCTCCGAACCCAGGCCCGCCGCGGTGGAGTCGCCCAGGACGGCGAAGGTGATCAGGTGCCGGGCGTCGGCCACGGGCAGGGGGCCGGTGCCGTCGGGCAGGTAGCAGCCGTCGGCGTCGAGGGGCAGGTCGACCGGGGGGCCGATCACCGAGCGCGCCTGGCGGGACTGGCTGGTGAGCAGCGAGTAGGCCGCGCCGGACAGCCCGCCCACCGAGCCCGCGGCCAGCGCCAGCACCCGGAGTCCCCGTGCTCCGACCATGGGTGGCCTCCATCCGCCGGGGGCGGTCGCTCCGGACGCGTCGCTCGAACCAGGGGTTCCTCGTCGTCGAAGACAGTAACTCGGGGCCCCGACCCTAGTGGGCGGTTAGGGTGAGCGGCAGGTCCGAACGGTGTGATCAACCCGCAGAAGGAGCGCCCGGTGGAGTACGTCGAGCACATCATCGATCTCGTCGGCGACACGCCGCTGGTGAAGCTGAACACCATGGCCGCGGGGCTCAAGCCCACCGTGCTGGCCAAGGTCGAGTACTTCAACCCCGGCGGCAGCGTCAAGGACCGGATCGCCGTGCGCATGGTGGAGGCGGCGGAGAAGTCCGGGGCGCTGCGGCCCGGCGGGACGATCGTGGAGCCCACCTCCGGCAACACCGGGGTGGGGCTGGCCCTGATCGCCCAGCGCAAGGGCTACAAGTGCGTCTTCGTCTGCCCGGACAAGGTCAGCGAGGACAAGCGCAACGTCCTCAAGGCCTACGGCGCCGAGGTCGTGGTCTGCCCGACCTCGGTGGCGCCCGAGCACCCCGACTCCTACTACAACGTCTCCGACCGGCTGGTCCGCGAGATCGAGGGCGCCTGGAAGCCCAACCAGTACGCCAACCAGGAGAACCCGGCCAGCCACTACCACTCCACCGGCCCCGAGCTGTGGAAGCAGACCGACGGGCGGATCACGCACTTCGTCGCGGGCGTCGGCACCGGCGGGACGATCTCCGGCACCGGCCGCTACCTCAAGGAGGTCTCCGACGGCCGGGTCCGGGTCATCGGCGCCGACCCGGAGGGCTCGGTGTACTCCGGCGGGTCCGGGCGGCCGTACCTGGTCGAGGGCGTCGGCGAGGACTTCTGGCCGACCACCTACGACCGCGACGTCGCCGACGAGATCATCGCGGTGAGCGACCGCGAGTCCTTCGAGGTGACCCGGCGCCTGGCCAGGGAGGAGGGCCTGCTGGTCGGCGGCTCCTGCGGGATGGCCGCCGCGGCGGCGCTGCGGCTGGCCGAGCGGCTCGGCCCGGACGACGTGGTGGTCGTGCTGCTGCCCGACGGCGGCCGCGGCTACCTGTCGAAGGTCTTCAACGACTCGTGGATGAGCCAGTACGGCTTCCTGCCGCCCGAGCACACCGGCGCCACCGTCGGCGACGTGCTGCGCCGCAAGGCCGGGACGAGCAGCGCGCTGCCCGACTTCATCCACGGCCACCCCACCGAGACCGTGGCCGACGCGGTGGCGATCCTGCGCGAGTACGGGGTCAGCCAGATGCCCGTGGTCAACGCCGAGCCCCCGGTCATGGCGGCCGAGATCGTCGGCGCGGTCAACGAGAAGGACCTGCTCGACGCGCTGTTCACCGGCAAGGCCGAACTGGCCGACACCCTCGACCGGCACATGGGGGCCCCGCTGCCCACGATCGGCGCCGGGGAGCAGGTCAAGTCCGCCATGGAGGCGCTGGCCGAGGCCGACGCGGCGCTGGTCCTGCTGGACGGCAAGCCCGCGGGCGTGGTGACCCGGCAGGACCTGCTGGGCTTCCTGGCCCGCCGGTGACGGCGCGCGCGGGCGCGGGACCCACCGCGCCCGCGCGCATTCCACACCGCACCCGCGCAAACTCCGTACCGCGCCCGCACGCACTCTGCGTTGCTGTCGAGGTACTACCGGCACTCGGATGGCGTATCCGATAGCGTTACCGCCCAGACAAGCTGACATTCCAGGTCAAAAGGGGTGGAGAACCCGATGAGCGCTCCCCAGCCGCCCAACCCGCCGTGGCAGGGCGGGCAGCCCCAGCAGGAGCCGGGGCAGTCCGGACCCGAGTACACCGCACCTCCGGGTGACACGGCAGGCGCCGACGGCGTGGAGCGCACCCAGGCGATCCGCCCCGGTCAGCCCGTTCCCGGCCAGGACGAGTCCGACCGCACCCAGGTGGTGCAGCCGGGCCAGACCGGTGCCCAGCCCGCGCAGGGCGGTGGCGACGCGACCCAGATGGTGCCCCCGGGCTCGGTCCCGCAGTCGCCGCCGTACGCCCCGCCGCCCAGCGCCGCGGACCCGTCCTCGCCCCCCGGCGGCTTCGGCCAGCCGCCGAACCCGTACGGGCAGCAGCAGGGCCAGTTCGGCCAGCAGCCGCCGCCGGGGCAGTACGGGCAGCCCCAGCAGCACAACCCGTACGGCCAGCCCGGTCCGTACGGCCAGCCGCAGGGCGGGTTCGCCCAGCAGGGCGGCCTCGGCTACCCGCCGCCGATGGGCGGGCAGGGCGCGAACACCGGCGTGATCGCCACGGTCATCCAGGGCGCGGTCGCGCTGCTGGGCCTGATCAGCCTGATCCTGTCGATCGTGTCGCTGTCGGCCGTGATCAAGTCGGCCTCCTACGACCCGGCCGACGGCTGCGACGCGCTCAGCGACCCCGACATGCGCGCCTCCTGCGTCTCCGCGGCGAACCGGTACGCCGGTGACGTCGGCGGTGCGAACGCGCTGAGCGTCATCATCGCCATCATCCTGCTGCTGGCCTCGGCCGCGGCGCTCGCGGGCGCGGTGCTGCTGTTCCTGAAGAAGACCAACTTCGCGCACCTGCTGGTGCTCGGCGGTGGCGCGGCCCTGCTGATCCTGTCGATCGTGCTGGGCGCGTCGTACATCTTCGCGGGCAACATCATCACGCTCCTGGTGTTCGGCCTGCTGATCACGGCCGCGGGTGCGTTGTGGTTCTTCCCGCAGACCAAGCCGTTCCTGGTGTCGAACCAGCCGCTCGGCGGCCTCGGCGGCGGCCCCAAGCCGCCCACCGGCCCCGGTGGTGGCTACGGCCAGCCCCAGCAGCAGCACAACCCGTACGGCCCGCCCCCCGGGCAGCAGCAGCACAACCCGTACGGGCAGCCGCAGCAGCAGCAGAACCCCTACGGCCCGCCCCCTGGGCAGCAGCAGCACAACCCGTACGGGCAGCCGCCCGGTGGCCAGCCGCAGCAGCCGCCGCAGCAGTGGTGATCCACTAGTCCTCCCGATGGGCCCCGACCGACCGGTCGGGGCCCATCGGCGTACTAGCCCCTTTTGGGCTTTCATTCCCCACAGTGGGAAACCTCCCGAATGGTGGGCGGTATCCGGTGAACCCGTAACCTGGTCACATGGCTGAAGACACGTCGCGTTGGGGCTTCGAGACCCGGGCTATCCACGCGGGTCAGGACCCGGATCCGCGCACCGGAGCGGTCATCGTCCCGATCTACGCCACCTCCACCTTCGCCCAGGACGGCGTGGGCGGCGTGCGCGACGGCGGCTACGAGTACTCCCGCACCGCGAACCCGACGCGCAGCGCGCTGGAGCAGGCGCTGGCCTCTTTGGAGGGTGGGCGGCACGGGCTGGCCTTCGCCTCCGGCATGGCCGCCGCCGACATCGCGCTGCGGTCGATGACCCGGCCCGGTGACCACGTGGTGCTCGGCAGCGACGCCTACGGCGGCACGTTCCGGCTGCTGGACAAGGTCCTGTCGCTGTGGGGCGTGGAGTACACGCCGGTCGAGCTGTCCGACATCGACGCCACCAGGGCCGCGATCCGGCCGAACACCAAGGTGGTCTGGTCGGAGACACCGACGAACCCGCTGCTGGGCATCGCCGACATCGCCGCGCTGGCCGCGGTGTCCGCCGAGGCGGGCGCCAAGCTGGTCATCGACAACACCTTCGCCACCCCGTACCTGCAGTCCCCGCTGGGCCTGGGCGCGGACGTGGTGCTGCACTCCACCACCAAGTACCTCGGCGGGCACTCCGACGTGGTCGGCGGCGCGCTGATCACCTCCGACGACGAACTGCACGAGAAGTTCGCGTTCCTGCGCAACGCCGCGGGCGCGGTGCCCAGCCCGTTCGACTCCTGGCTGGTGCTGCGCGGGGCGAAGACGCTGGCGCTGCGGATGGAGCGGCACAGCGACAACGCCGAGCGCGTGGTCGAGGCGCTGCTCAGCCACGACAAGGTCACCAAGGTCTACTACCCGGGCCTGGTCGACCACCCCGGGCACGAGATCGCCGCGAAGCAGATGCGCCGCTTCGGCGGCATGGTGTCCTTCGCGGTGCAGGGCGGCGAGCAGGCCGCGCTGGACATCGCGGCGCGGACGAAGCTGTTCATCCTGGGCGAGTCGCTCGGCGGCATCGAGTCGCTGATCGAGCACCCGGGCAAGATGACCCACGCCAGCACGGCCGGGTCGCCGTTGCAGGTGGCCGGGGACATCCTGCGCATCTCGGTCGGCATCGAGGACAGCACCGACCTGGTCGGCGACCTGCTCTACGCCCTCGACTGAGGTCCCCCGCACGTGAAGAGGCCCCCGTCCTGGTGGACGGGGGCCTCTTCTTCACGTGTCTAGGGGCTGACCTGGCGGAGCCGGTCGATGCCCGCGCCCGGGTCGGCGCCGGGCTCGTGGCCGGTCGGCTCCGGGGCCCGGGGCAGGTCGTCGGGGTCGAGGCAGCCGCCGACCAGCTCGACCTGGGAGCCGCGCTGGACGTACTCACCGGCGTTGGCGCAGCCCGCGCTGCTCACCGTGAACACCGCCACGCCCGCCAGGGTGAGCGCCGCCGCGGCGGCGGAGGCCAGGGCCACCGCTCCCGTCGATCGTGTGCCGCGCGCCATGCCACTCGCTCCCGGTTCCGGACTTCTTCACCGGGAGCCTACTCCCCGGTCGGTTCAGGCACCTGAGGAGTGGCTGAGACGGCCCCCGTCAGAGGTTGCCGCGCCGGTCCTGCTCGCGCTCGATGGCCTCGAACAGGGCCTTGAAGTTGCCCTTGCCGAAGCCAAGCGAACCGTGCCGCTCGATCATCTCGTAGAACACCGTGGGCCGGTCGCCGATCGGCTTGGTGAAGATCTGCAGCAGGTAGCCGTCCTCGTCGCGGTCGACCAGGATGGCGTTGGCCTTGAGCACCTCGATCGGCACCCGGACCTCGCCGATGCGGGCGCGCAGCTCGGGGTCCTCGTAGTAGGAGTCCGGCACGTCGAGGAACTCCACGCCCGCCGCGCGCATGGCGGCGACGGTGCCGATGATGTCGTTGGTGGCCAGCGCGATGTGCTGGCAGCCGGGGCCGCCGTAGAACTCCAGGTACTCGTCGATCTGCGACTTCTTCTGCGCGATCGCCGGCTCGTTCAGCGGGAACTTGACCCGGTGGTTGCCGTTGGAGACGACCTTGCTCATCAGCGCCGAGTACTCGGTGGCGATGTCGTCGCCGACGAACTCCGCCATGTTCACGAAGCCCATGACGCGGTTGTACCAGTCCACCCAGTAGTCCATCCTGCCCAGCTCCACGTTGCCGACGCAGTGGTCGATGGCCTGGAAGATGCGCTTGGGGGCGTCGGCGGGCCGGGTCAGCGTGCCCTGCTTGGCGACGTAGCCGGGCAGGTACGGGCCCTGGTAGCGGGACCGGTCGACCAGGGTGTGCCGGGTCTTGCCGTAGGTGGCGATGGCGGCGACGCGCACGGTGCCGTGCTCGTCGGACACGTCGTGCGGCTCCTGCAGCACGGTCGCCCCCTCGCGCCGGGCGTGCTCGACGCACTTGTCGACGTCGACGACCTCCAGGGCCAGGTCGGTGACCCCGTCGCCGTGCTCGCGCTGGTGGTCGAGCAGCGGGCTCTTCGGGTCCACCCCGCCCTTGATGACGAACCGCGCGGAACCGGACTTGAGCACGTAGGACTTGTGGTCCCGGTTGCCGGTCTCGGGTCCGGAGTAGGCGACCAGGGTCATCCCGAAGGCGGCCTGGTAGAACAGCGACGTCTGGGTCGCGTTGCCGACCACGAACACCACCGCGTCCATCGCCTTCACCGGGAACGGGTCGCGGCTCTCGTCGTAGTCGACCAAGCCGACGAGCTGGCGGAGCTGGTCGTAGCTCACCTCGTCCATCGCACGGGTCACGGCGGTGTCCTCCTTCTCGGGTCTGCGGTACCTCCGAGCATCCGGTGACCGGTCAGGGTGTGCAAGAGCCGTCGATTTCACTGGGCAGGTTGCCTGGTGTTCACCGGTCACCTTGCGGCAAAGTGGACAGCCTGACCAGGGAGGAACCGGCAATGGACGCTTTGGACGCACGCCTGCTGCTGCTGTTGACCGACGAACCCCGGCTGGGCGTGCTGGAGTGCTCCCGCAGGCTCGGGGTGGCGCGCGGCACGGTGCAGGCCCGGATGGACCGCCTGGAGGCGCGCGGGGTCCTCGGCGGCTTCCCGCCCGCCCTGGACCTGGCGGCGATGGGCTACGGCCTCACGGCGTTCGCGGTGCTGGAGATCGCCCAGGGCAAGCGCGCCTCGGTCGCGGGTCGCCTGCGCGACATCCCGGAGGTCTGCGAGGTCCACGCCACCACCGGCGAGGGCGACCTCCTGGTCCGCATGGTCGCCAAGGACAACGACGACCTGCAACGGGTGATCGACCAGGTCGTGGACGTCGAGTGGGTCCGCCGCACCTCCACCTCGATCGCCCTGTCGACCCCGGTCCCGCCCCGCGTGCGCCCGCTGCTGGAGCGGATGGTGCGGTAGGCCCAGACAAGCACCGAGGCCCCCGCCGGGTTCGGCGGGGGCCTCGGTCAAGCTCACGACTCAGCCCTCGTACGGCACGGCCTTGTTCAGGGCCACCTTCTGGATCTTGCCGTTGGGGAGCGCGTACTCGCGGGTCTCGCCCTCCTTGGCGCCCAGCAGCGCACGGCCGAGGGGCGACTCGGGGGAGTAGACCTCGATCGAGCCCTCGCCGCCCTCCTCGCGGGTGGCGAGGAGGAAGGTCTCGTCCTCGTCGTCGCCCTCGTAGCGCACGGTCAGCACCATGCCGGGGCCCGCGATGCCGTTGGCGGGGGGCGTCTCGCCGACCTTGGCCCCGCGCAGGAGCTCCTGGAGGTGGCGGATGCGGGCCTCCTGCTGGCCCTGCTCCTCGCGGGCGGCGTGGTACCCGCCGTTCTCCTTGAGGTCGCCTTCCTCGCGGCTGGTGTTGATCTTCTGCGCGATGACCGGGCGGTTCTCAATCAGCTCGTCGAGCTCCTGCTTGAGCCGGTTGTAGGCCTCCTGGGTAAGCCAGGTCACCTGGGTGTCGCTCACGGTCACCAACTCCTCGTCGTACCAGGCAGTCCCGGGTTTCGTGGTACACCCGGGATGTGAAAAACACGGCCCGCCTAGGGGCCGTGCAGATGAATCAGAATACCATGCCTGCGCGTGCTAAATAGCCCGAAATGTCCGTTTCGGGCCTGCTCGGCGCGGAGTTCACCCCGTTGGCGGCTGACCTGTGGACAGGTAGGCGGGCACCTGGTAGGAGCAGCCGAACACATCGGCCGTGACCGGCTCGGACGTGCTGCGGATGACCGTCGACACCCGCGACACCTCCGGCCCGGCGGGCACCAGCACCTCCTTGCGGCCGCCCTCGTTGCCGTCGATGCCCCGGGTGCGCACCACGCACACGGCGGGCTGCTCGGGGGTCGCGCGGGTCACCTCGAAGGTCAGCCGCATCCGGTTGTCCGGGAGGTTCTCGAACGCGGCCCGCTCGGTCTCGATCGGCGCGGACCCCAGGTTGGTGTAGGCCAGCCACGCCACGACCGCGCCGAGCGCCAGCCCGCACGCGGTGAGCACCACGACGGTCCGCCGCGACCGGGGCGCCTTCGCCTTGCCGTAGCGGCCCTCGGGGAGGCCACGGGTCGCCGTGCTCATCGTCCGGTCACCGACATACTGGGAGCCTCCTGCGGCCGCGGTCCCACCGGCGGGAACAATGGGGCCCGCGCGGAGCGTTGCGAATCGAGTATCCGCTGCGCGCGGGATCACAGAGCAACAGGGGGCTGGAGAGGTCATGGCGGAGAAGCTTCGGTTGATGGCGGTGCACGCCCACCCCGACGACGAGTCGAGCAAGGGCGCGGCGACCATGGCGCGGTACGTGTCCGAGGGGCACGAGGTGATGGTGGTGACCTGCACGGGGGGCGAGCGGGGCGACATCCTCAACCCGGCGATGGACCGCCCGGAGATCACCGCCGACATCCACGCGGTGCGGCAGCAGGAGATGGCCAAGGCCGCCGAGATCCTCGGCGTGCAGCACCGCTGGCTGGGCTTCGTCGACTCGGGCCTGCCCGAGGGCGACCCGCTGCCGCCGCTGCCGGAGGGCTGCTTCGCGCTGGTGCCGCTGGAGGAGTCCGTGCCGCCGCTGGTGCGCGAGATCCGCGAGTTCCGCCCGCACGTCGTGATCACCTACGACGAGAACGGCGGCTACCCGCACCCGGACCACATCCGCTGCCACGAGGTGTCCGTCGCCGCCTTCGACGCCGCGGGCGACCCGGAGCTGCACCCGGAGGCGGGCGAGCCGTGGCAGCCGCTGAAGCTGTACTACTCGCACGGGTTCTCCCGGGCCCGGATCGTGGCCATGCACGAGGCGCTGCTGGCCGCGGGCCTGGAGTCGCCGTACCAGGAGTGGCTGGACAACTGGACCACCGACCGCGGTGACATCGCCGACCGGGTCACCAGCCGGGTCGAGTGCGCCGACTTCTTCGAGGTCCGCGACGCCGCGCTGCTCGCGCACGCCACCCAGATCGACCCGAACAGCCGCTGGTTCGCCGTGCCGATGGAGATCCAGCGCCAGGTGTGGCCGTTCGAGGAGTACGAGCTGGTCCGGTCGCTGGTCGACAGCACGCTGCCCGAGGACGACCTGTTCTCGGGGCTGCGGGAGAAGGCCGCCTTGTGACGTTTACCGTGGACACCGTGATCGCCGCCCCGGACGCCTCGCTGTACGTCGCCCAGACCACGCCCGCCCCGCCCGCCGGTCCGGCCGACCCCGGCGGGCAGGGGGAGGACTTCGGCAAGTCCTCCCCGCTGGGCTTCCTCATCCTGGTGCTGTTCTTCGTGGCGGTCGCGTTCCTGATCCGCTCGATGACCAAGCACCTCAAGCGGCTCCCGGCCAGCTTCGACGAGCCCGCGGACAAGCCGGTCGCGGACGGGGCGGCGGGCACCGACGAGGCGGCGGGCTCGGGGACCGGCCCCAAGCCCGCCTGACCCTCACAGCCGCGGGTCCACCGGTTCGGACTCCATGGCCAGGACCGCGAACACGCACTCGTGCACCCGCCACAGCGGCTCACCCGCGGCGACGCGGTCCAGGGCCGCCAGGCCCAGGGCGTACTCGCGCAGCGCCAGCGACCGCTTGTGCGCGACGTTGCGCTTGCGCAGCCGGTCCAGGTGGTCGGGGTAGTCCGGCCCGTAGATGATCCGCAGGTACTCCGCCCCGCGGACCTTCACCCCCGGCTGCACCAGGTCGCGGCCCGCGCCGACGAGGTTCGCCGCGGGCTTGACCACCATGCCCTCACCGCCCGCCGCCGTCAGCGCTTCCCACCACGCGGTGCCCTCGGCCACCGACTCCGGCGAACCGGTGTCGACGGCGATCCGCCGGGTCTCGGCGAACAGCGGGTCGACCGCGCGCAGCCGGTCGGCGACGCCCAGGTGCCACAGGTGCGGGTGCCGGTGGTAGGTCGCCCCCTCCGACGCCAGCACCTGGAACGGCGCCAGCCGCACGCCGTCGAGACCGGTCGTGGGCGCGCAGTAGCGGCGGTAGGCGTCGCGGAAGCCGACCGCGTTGTCCGCGCGGCGGGAGGTGCGGGCGAGCAGGTCCGCCACGTCCACGCCCCGCCCGGCCGCGGCAGCCAGCGCCGACACCGCGGGCGGCAGCACCGCCGTGGCCGCCGCGCCGACGGCCGCGTACTGGTCGGTGATCAGCTCGCGGGCCTTGGCGTTCCACGGCATCAGCTCCGCGTCGAGCAGCAGCCAGTCCGTGCCCAGTTCCTCCCACAGCCCCGCCGCGGTCACCGCCGAGCGCACCCGCGCCAGCAGTTCGGCGGTCAGCGGCGCGTCGAAGAACGACCGGCCGGTCCGCGTGTGAACGGCGCCGTCGCCCTCGATGTCGAAGCGGCGCGGGGCCACCGACGCGTCCCGGGTGACCAGGACGACCGCGCGGGAGCCCATGTGCTTCTCCTCGCACAGCACCTCCCGCACCCCGCGGGCGTGGAAGCCCGCGAACGCCTCCGCCGGGTGCTCCAGCAGGTCCCCGTCCCCGTGCGCCTCCGTGGGCGCCATCGTCGGCGGCAGGTAGAGCAGCCAGCGCGGGTCGACGGCGAAGCGGCTCATCACCTCCAGCGCCGCCGCGGCCTGGTCGCCGCGCACGGTCACCTTGCCCTGCACCGCCGTTTCCACGACCCGCTTGCCCAGCACGTCGTCCAGGGCGAGCTGCCGCGGCGGGCGGGTCGGGGTCAGCGGGCGGGTCGGCTCGTACCAGGTCTCGTGCGCCTTGACCGACACGACCTCGCGCTCCGGGTAGCGCAGCGCGGTCAGCTCGCCGCCGAACACGCACCCGGTGTCCAGGCACATGGTCCCGTTGACCCACTCGACCTCCGGCGTCGGCGTGTGTCCGTAGAGGACCATCGCGGCGCCGCGGTAGTCCTCGGCCCACGGGTAGCGCACGGGCAGGCCGTACTCGTCGGTCTCGCCGGTGGTGTCGCCGTAGAGGGCGAAGCTGCGCACCTTGCCCGACGCGCGGCCGTGGTAGTGCTCGGGAAGCCCGGCGTGGGCGACGACCAACTTGCCGCCGTCGAGGACGTAGTGCGCGATCAGGGTGTCGCAGAACTTCCGCGCCGCCGCGACGAAGTCCGGGTCCTCGGCCTCCAACTGCGCGAGCGATTCGGCCAGGCCGTGCGTGACCTTGACGTTGCGGCCGTCCAGGGCGCGCACCAGCTTCTGCTCGTGGTTGCCGCACACCGCGAACGCGTCGCCGTCGCCGACCATGCCCATCGCCAGCCGCAGCACGCCCGGGGTGTCCGGGCCCCGGTCGACGAGGTCGCCGACGAACACCGCGCGCCTGCCGCCGGGGTGCGTGGCCCCGACCGGGCGGCCCCGGTCGTCGCGGCGCAGCCGGTAGCCCAGCTCGCCGAGCAGGTCCTCCAGCTCGGCGCGGCAGCCGTGCACGTCACCGATGACGTCGAACGGGCCGGTCTCGTGCCGCAGGTCGTTGCGCAGCCGCTCGGTGCTGAACACGGCCGCGTCGACCTGCTCCTGCCCGCGCAGGTGGTGCACGCGGCGGAACCCCTCGCGGTGCAGGCCGGGCAGCGAGCGCCGGAGCTGGGCGACGTGCCGCTTGACCACGTGCGGGCCGAAGTCGCGGTCCGGGCGGTCGGCGTTGCGCTCCTGGCAGACCCGCTCGGGCAGGTCCAGCACCACCGCGACCGGCATGACGTGGTTGTCGCGGGCGAGCTTCACCAGTTCCGCGCGCCCCTCGCGCTGCACGTTGGTCGCGTCCACCACGGTGACCAGCCCCCGCCGCAAGCGCTTGCCCGCCACGTGGTGCAGGGCGTCGAACGCGTCGGCCGAGGCGGCCTGGTCGTTCTCGTCGTCGCTGACCAGGCCGCGGAAGAAGTCGCTGGAGAGCACCTGCGTCGCGGCGAAGTGCTTGCGGGCGAAGGTCGACTTGCCGGACCCGGAGGCGCCGATGAGCACCACCAGCGCCATGTCGGGGATCAGCAGCTCCATCAGTCCACCTCCGGTCGGGAGAACACGGCCATCTGGGTCGGCGGGCCGTGCTCGGGGTCCTCCGGCCCGACGGGCAGGTACCGGACGGTGTAGCCGGTGCGCCCGGCGGTGGCGTCGCCCCACTCCCGGAACTGCGCCCTGGTCCACTCGAAACGGTGGTCGCGGTGGCGCGGCTGTCCCGCCGGGAGGGTCGGGAAGAGCACGTTGTACTCGACGTTCGGCGTGGTCACCACCACGTGCCCTGGCCGGGCGGTGCCGAACACCGACTGCTCCAGCGCCCGGTGCCTGCTCGGGTCGACGTGCTCGACGACCTCCATCAGCACCGCCGCGTCGTACCCCACCAGCGACGGGTCACCGTAGGTCAGCGACGACTGGCGCACCTCGACCCGCTCGCGCACCCGGTCCGGCAGCTTCTCCAGCCTGCGCTCGGCCACCCGCAGCGCACCGGCCGACACGTCCGTGCCCAGGATCTCGATGAACGACGGGTCCGCCAGCAGGTCGCGGATCAGCGCCCCGCCACCGCAGCCCAGGTCCAGCACCCGCCGCGCCCCCACCTCGCGCAACGCCGCCACCACGGCCCGGCGCCGGGTGACCGCCAGCGGCTCCGGCGCCTCGGGGGCGGCGTCGACCACCGGTTCGGCGAGCGCGTCGTCCAGGGTCTCCTCCGCCGCCCCGTCCAGTTCGGCGAGCTGCGCCAGCGCGGTCGTGACGTAACCGCGGCGGTGCGCCAGGTACCGGTTGCTGATCAGCTCGCGCTCCGGGTGCGTGGCGAGCCAACCCTCACCCGCACGCAGCAGCTTGTCCACCTCGGCCTCACCGACGTAGTAGTGCTTCGACCCGTCCATCACCGGCAGCAGCACGTATAGCTGCCGCAGCGCGTCGGCGAGCCGCAGGTCCCCGGTGAGCACCAGGTCCAGGTACGGCGAGTCACCCCACTCCGGGAACCGCGGGTCCAGCGGGACCGCGGTCGCCGCCACCGCCCACCCGAGCGGCTCGAACAGCCGCGCGGCCAGGTCGACACCACCGCGGCAGGCCACCGCGGGCAGGCCGACGCGCAGCGGGATCGGGTTGTCCGCCACCTCCTGGCGGGCGTCGCAGCGGCCGGTCATCGCGGTCCGGAACACGCTCGATAGCGCCACCGCCAGCATCGAACCGGCGGCGTAGGGGCGGTCGTTGACGTAGCTGCCCAGGGTCGCCACCCGCTTGCGGTCGCCCTTGCCGCGCACCAGGGCCACGGGGTCCACCTCGACCAGCAGCGCCGCCGTGCACTCCTCGGGGTCCGCGCGCGGGTAGAACACGTGCGCGGTCCCGGCGGCGGTCGGGAACGACTGCGCCTTGTCGGGATGTTTGAACAGCAGGAAACCGAGGTCGGTAGCCGGGTCTCTGGTCGTGGTCAGGGTCAGCAGCACCACCACATTCTGTCCCACCGCCGTGCCTGCGGACATCGGGTTTCGGCGAATCGCCCGCGGCCGCAGCTGGCTGTCCGCTGTGGACTCGGAGGGTGCCGCCAGCGGGTCGGTCAGCCGCGTCGCCGGTGCGCGGCAGTTCCAGGCCCGCGGCGAGGGCGGCGTGGAGGTCCTCGTGGATCACGGCCGAGGACACCGGCCGGGTGCGCCGTTCACCTACCAGTGAAATTCGCTCCCGCAAGCGCCGAGAGCGCGTAACTTCGGTAGAAACGTAATCATGTAATCAAGGAGCTGGACATGCGCAAGCACTGGAGTCCCGGACCCCGTGGCGGCTGGCAGCAGTCCGAGGTCCCACCCGCGGACGACGCGGCCGCCTGGTTCACCGGCAGGCTGCCCGAGGGCTGGTTCACCGACACGGACGTGGTCGTCGACCGCGAGGAGATCATCGTCGTCGGCACCCTCCCCGCCCTCGACGGCGACTTCGCCGACGACGCCGCCCGCGCCGCCGCCGAGTCCGGCCGCATCGCCCGCTACCGCGAGGAGACCCGCGAGGAGCGGATCGAGATCGCCCGGCAGGCCGAGCACCGCTACGGCCGCAAGGTCGCCTGGGGCGTGCGCCAGGGCGACACCGAGGAACTGTTCACCCACCTGTCCGTCCCGGTCATGACCCGGCTGCGCCAGCCGGAGCGCCAGGTCCTCGACACCCTGGTCGACGCCGGGGTGGCCCGGTCCCGCTCGGACGCCCTCGCCTGGGCGGTCCGCCTGGTCGGCAAGCACTCCGAGGAGTGGCTGGGCGAACTGCGCGCGGCCATGGCCAAGGTCGACGACCTGCGCGCCAAGGGCCCCGACAAGGCCGAGGACGTCGACCGGAACGGCTGAGCACCGGACGGCGCCCGCCCGTAAACGGGTTGCCGACCCCTCTCGTCCCCGGCCAGGGTGTCGGGGACGAGAGGGGTTCCGCCATGCTGGTGGGGGATCGGGTCCGGTTGCGCGCGGTGGAGCCGGAGGACGCCGAATCGCTGTGGCGCTGGGACAACGACCCCGAGGTCATGCGCTGGATGGCGGGCACCCACCCGACCACGCTGCACGAAACCCGCGCCCGCGTCGCCGAGTGGCCGCGCAACAGCCACACCCGCCTGGCCCTGGGCATCGAGACCCGCGCGGACGCCCGCCTGGTCGGTGGCGTTGTCCTCGCCGGCGCCGAACCCGAGTACGGCCGCGGCACCATCGACCTCTACCTCGGCGAACGCGACACCTGGGGCTGCGGCTACGCCACCGAGGCCCTGCGGCTGATCTGCGCCTACGGCTTCGACGAGATGCGCCTGCACTCGATCGACCTCAGCGTGGTGGACGAGAACGCGGCGGCCCGCCGGGTCTACGCCAAGGTCGGCTTCCAGGAGATCGGCCGCGCCCGCCACGCCTTCCGCCGCGCGGGCCACTGGCACGACCTGGTCCTCATGGACCTCCTCGAACCCGACCTCGTTCGCGCCTGACCGAAACCGATCAGGCGTACATGACCAGCCAGATCGCGATGTAGTGGCTCAGGGCGGCGAGGACGGTCGCGGCGTGGAAGAACTCGTGGTGGCCGAAGGCGGGCCAGGGGTTGGGCCACTTGGTCGCGTAGAAGACCGCGCCCACCGTGTAGAACAGGCCGCCGACCAGGAGCAGGACCAGGGCGGCGACGCCGCCGATGGCGAGCAGGTCGGGCAGGACGAAGACCGCGACCCAACCCAGGGCGATGTAGATCGGGGTGCCCAACCAGCGGGGCGCGTGCGGCCACAGCAACTTGAGGGCCACGCCGAGCACGGCGCCGCTCCAGACGATGGCCAGGACGACGTAGCCGGTGGGCTTGGCCATCGACAGCAGGCAGAACGGGGTGTAGGTGCCCGCGATGAACAGGAAGATCATCGAGTGGTCGAGGCGCTTCATCCAGACGCGCGCGCGCTCGGTCACCCACCAGCGGCGGTGGTAGAGGGCGCTGACGCCGAACAGGCCCAGGATGGTCACCGAGTACACCGAGGTGGCCAGCACCGCGACACCGGAGATGGTGGCGGCGAGGGAGACGAGGGCTGCGCCCGCTCCGATGGACACCATGAAGGACCAGAAGTGGATGACCCCGCGCATCTTGGGTTTCACGAACCCCGGCGGCGGGCCGGGCGTGGTCACTGACGTCACCTCCGCAAGATTACGGGACCGTAGGTTTGTCAACCATTTGCTGTGACCCCGGACACAGGTCCCGGTGGGTCAGGACCAGCCGACGACCTCGCGGTGCTCCACCGCCAGGCAGCGGTCGACCACCACGTCCAGGCCCGCTTCGGCGGCGAGGCGGGCGGCGGGCTCGTTGACGACCCCCAGTTGCAGCCACAGCGCGCCCGCGCCGACGGCCACCGCGTCCCGGGCGACCTCCTCGACGAACTCGGGCTGGCGGAACACGTCCACGACGTCGATGTGCTCCGGGACCTCCGCCAGCGACGCGTACGCGGGCAGCCCCTCCCACGTCCGCAGCGACGGGTTGACCGGGAACACCGTCAGCCCGCTGTCGACGAGGTAGCGCGCCACCCCGTGGCTCGGCCGGTCGGGGCGGGCGCTCAGGCCCACCACCGCCACCGTGCGCGATTCCCTGACCAGGCGTTCGATGACGCCGAGGTCCTGCCATACCGGATCGATGCCGTTGCGCTGCACCTGACCAGTGTGCCCCGGTCGGCCCAGCGGCGGCGTACGCTGATCGGCCGTGAGTCTGCGTAGGCGCGTTGCCGACATCGTTTATGGCCTCTACGAGAAGCGGCTCTACCAGCAGGCGGGTGGGCGCATCCCCCGGCACGTCGGGGTGATGCTCGACGGGAACCGGCGGTGGGCGCGCGAGGCCGGGTTCACCGACGTCAACGACGGGCACCGGGTGGGCGCGCAGCGCATCGCCGACTTCCTGGGCTGGTGCGCGGAGGCCGGGGTCGAGGTGGCGACCCTGTGGCTGCTCTCCACCGACAACCTGACCAGGGCGGAGTCGGAGCTGGCCCCGCTGCTGGAGATCATCGGTGACGTGGTCGACGAACTGGCCGAGCCCGCCCAGCCGTGGCGGCTGCGGATCATCGGCGCCCTGGACATCCTGCCCGCGGAGACCGCGCAGCGGCTGTCGGCGGCGGCGACCAGGACCGCGGGGCGCACCGGCATGGAGGTCAACATCGCCGTCGGCTACGGCGGCCGCCGGGAGATCGCCGACGCGGTGCGCAAGCTGTTGCAGCAGCACGCGGAGGCGGGGACCTCGATCGAGGAGCTGGCCGAGGTCCTCGACGTGGACCACATCGCCGAGCACCTCTACACCTCCGGGCAGCCCGACCCGGACCTGGTGATCCGCACGTCGGGGGAGCAGCGGCTGTCGGGGTTCCTGCTCTGGCAGTCGGCGCACTCGGAGTTCCACTTCTGCGAGGCCTACTGGCCCGACTTCCGCCGCACCGACTTCCTGCGCGCGCTGCGCGCCTACGGAATCCGGCACCGGCGATTCGGCAGTTGATGCGGGCTCGGTGAATTCCGGGTGCGTCGGCCGTCCGATTCCCGCGTCCGGAAAACCGCCGGTGGACGCCGAAGAATGTTCACCACCGGTGATCACTCAGGGTGATGGTCAGGTGTCGCTCCGGCATCGGCCGTGTTGTGCACGAACGGCGGAACCGCTGGTCACGTTGCGTGGTATGTGGACTGACCTCGACGAACGTCCGCTCACGTGGCGTGCGCGTGTCGAGGTGATGACAAAATCGAAAATCACCTGGGTGGCAGCCTGGCAGTGGGTCGGTCCGCGCCGGTAGCTTTCGAAGTGTCGGATCGTGTCCACAGCGGTCCGGCCCGGGAGGCCCTGGTCGTGAGCGAGTCGAGCGCGAGGGGGCCGGCACCCGGCCCTCGTGGGAGGTGGGTGACGGCGGCCCGGCCGCTGTCGCGCCACTGACCGACCAGGGTCTTGTGCCCGGCCCACCGAGGTGCGGATGCGGTGCCGCGTCCGCGGGGAGTTGCCGTGACCGCTATGCGTTCCAGCGTTTCCTCAGGTTCGAACACCGGCTCGTCAGACACCCGCTCCGGATCGGAGAGCGACCCAGCCAGGCGCACCTACGTCCTCGACACCTCCGTGCTGCTCTCGGACCCATGGGCCGCGACCCGCTTCGCCGAGCACTCGGTGGTCATCCCGCTGGTCGTGATCAGCGAGCTGGAGGCCAAGCGCCACCACCCCGAACTGGGCTGGTTCGCCCGCGAGACCCTGCGGATGCTCGACGACCTCCGCCTCAGCCACGGCAGGCTCGACGTGCCGCTCCCCATCGGCGACGCGGGCGGCAGCCTGCACGTCGAACTCAACCACTCCGACCCGTCGGTGCTGCCGCAGGGCTTCCGCACCGACGGCAACGACGCGCGCATCCTGGCCTGCGCGCTCAACCTCGCCGCCGAGCTGCCCGGCGTCACCCTGGTCACCAAGGACATCCCGCTGCGGGTCAAGGCGGGTGCGGTCGGCCTGGACGCCGAGGAGTACCGGGCGGGCGAGGTCGCCCCGTCCGGCTGGACCGGCATCGCCGACCTGGAGGTCCCCCAGGACGCCATCGACGCCCTGTTCAGCGACGACAACTCCATCGACCTCGCCGACTACGACGTGCCCACCGAGCACCCGTGCAACACCGGTCTGCGCCTGTTCGCGGGCACCAGCCACGCGCTGGGCCGGGTCACCCCGGACAAGCGCATCCGGCTGGTGCGCGGCGACCGGGAGGCCTTCGGCCTGCACGGCCGCTCCGCCGAGCAGCGCATCGCCCTGGAGCTGCTGCTCGACCCGGAGGTCGGGATCGTGTCGCTGGGCGGCCGGGCGGGCACCGGCAAGTCGGCGCTGGCGCTGTGCGCCGGGTTGGAGGCGGTGCTGGAGCGCGGCCTGCACAAGAAGGTCGTCGTCTTCCGCCCGATGTACGCCGTCGGCGGCCAGGACCTCGGGTACCTGCCGGGGTCCGAGAGCGAGAAGATGCAGCCGTGGGCGCAGGCGGTGTTCGACACCCTCGGCGCGCTGGCGGGCAAGACGGTCATCGACGAGGTGCTCAGCCGCGGGATGCTGGAGGTCCTGCCGCTGACCCACATCCGCGGCCGCTCGCTACACGACGCGTTCGTCATCGTCGACGAGGCGCAGTCGCTGGAGCGCAACGTCCTGCTGACCGTGCTGTCGCGGCTGGGCACCGGCTCGCGGGTCGTGCTGACCCACGACGTCGCCCAGCGCGACAACCTGCGCGTCGGCAGGCACGACGGCGTGGCCGCGGTCATCGAGAAGCTCAAGGGCCACCCGCTGTTCGCGCACGTGACCCTGACCCGCTCGGAGCGCTCGCCGATCGCCGCCCTGGTGACGGAGATGTTGGAGGAGCACACCCCCTGAGTCCCACTTCGCCCGGGCGCCCCCTGGTCGGGGGTGCCCGGGCGTTGACAGGCGGACGTGGGGTGGGACACGCTGCGACGGCGTTACCTACTTCCGAGTAGTTGCCGAAGCCGCCAACGCCCGAGGGAAGCCATGTCCCGACGCCTGCTCGTCACCGCCGCCGCCGCCATGATCGCCGCGGCGGGCACCTTCGCCGTCACCACGTCCGCGAACGCCGCCGACCCGATCAACTACGTCGCCCTCGGGGACTCCTACAGCGCGGCCTCCGGCGTGTCACCGTCCGCCCCGGGCGCCCCCGCCCAGTGCCTGCGCTCCGCGCTCAACTACCCCACCCTGATCGCCCGGGCGACCGGCGCGAACGTGGTCGACGTGACCTGCGGCGCCGCCCAGACCAGCCACTTCACCACCAGCCAGTACCCGGGCCTGGCCCCGCAGGTCGACGCGCTGAGCGCCGACACCGACGTGGTCACCATGACCATCGGCGGCAACGACAGCGGCATCTTCATCCGCGCCGCGGCCACCTGCGCCCTCGCGGGCTTCTTCACCGGCGGCAAGGGCAGCCCCTGCAAGGACGGCAACGGTTCCAGCTTCGAGGACACCGTCCGCAACACCACCTACCCGGACCTGGTCAAGGCCCTGACGGCGGTCCGCGAGAAGGCCCCGAACGCCAAGGTCGGCATCATCGGCTACCCGTGGATCGTCCCTGCCACCGGCGGCTGCTTCGACAAGATCCCGGTCGCCACCGGCGACATCCCCTACATGCGCTCCCTCCAGGCCACCCTCAACGACGCCATCGGCCGAGCCGCCGCCGCGACCGGCGTGACCTACGTCGACATCAACCAGCTCGCCGACGGCCACGACGTGTGCGCCGCCCCGGGCGTCCGCTGGATCGAACCGCCCATCAACGCCCAGAACTCCATCTTCGCCCACCCCAACGCCCTCGGCGAGCGCGAGATGGCCGCCGCGGCAATGGCGGCCCTGAACCTCAACTGACCCCAGGACAACGGAACGCCCGGCCGGGAGAACACTCCCGGCCGGGCGTTCCGCATTCCACAGGTCTGACCACCAACCACCCGAACCCTTTCGCCGCAGCCGTCACCCCCCAAACCGCCGGCCCGGCCGCCGCCCACCCGAGGAGGCGCAGCGACCGACCACCCCCAACCGCACGCCGGGCGGCCAGCCGCCCGAAACCCCACCGGGCGCAGCGAAAACCAGCCACCCCCGCAACCGCAGGCCCGGCTACGCAAAGGCCCGGGTGGGTGGATCTGCTTGGGTGGGGGTAGCGATCATGTGCAAGCCTGCTTGGGCTGTGGGGCATCTCTTCAGCCCCACTCGGTCACACTGGGCGCATGATCGCTGTAGGGGCCCCGCCCAAGCGGATCCACCCACCCGGGCACCACCAACAAAATCCCGGCGCTTGAGCCGAAGCACACGCAGCGACCCCGGCGAAGCCACCCGACCAAGCCACCCCCGCAACTCCGCAGGAAGACCTCAGTCGAGCGCCCGCTTGAGGAACCCCCTGATCCCGATGGCCCCGAACAGGGCACAAGCCCCGACCATCACCAGCAGGTTGATCCACATCGGAATGTGCGGCACCTGGGGAACCAGCTCCGCCCGCATCGCCTCGCTCACGTACGTCAGCGGGTTGAGCGCGCAGACGACCTGGAACCAGCGCAGCTGCTCCAGCCCCATCCACGGGAACTGCGTGCTGCCGGTGAACATCAGCGGCATCATGATCACCGCGAACATGATGTTGATCCGGCGCGGTGGGACGGAGGTGCCGATGACCATGCCGATGGCACCGCCCGCCAGCGAGCCCAGCACGATGATCAGGAAGATCGGCAGGTACGAGCTCGCGGGCCAGCTCACGTCGTCGAGGATCAGGAAGCCGATCGGCACCATCACCGCGGCGGCGACGATCCCGCGCAGCGCCCCGAACAGGATCTTCTCCACCGCCACCCAGGAGATGGGCATCGGGGCCAGCAACCGGTCCTCGATCTCCCGCGTCCAGGAGAAGTCCATGATCAGCGGCATGGTGGTGTTCTGGAGCGCGCCGAGGAACCCGTTGAGCGCCACGATCCCCGGCAGCAGGATCGCCGCGTAGTCCCCGCCGACGTACCCGAGGCTGGTGAGCACCTTGCCGAAGATGAACAGGGTGAAGAACGGCTGCACCACCACCTGGGCGAGGAACGGCAGCAGCTCGCGGCCGGTGACGACGACGTCGCGCCACAGCACCGACCAGAAGGTGCGCAGGGACGTGCCGAGGCCGACGGGCGAGGACGCCGTGGTCTCGGTGCCGGTGGTCTCGGTGGTGGTCATCGGAGCTCCCGCCCGGTCAGGTGGATGAACACGTCTTCCAGGCTCGGTGTCCCGATGGACAGGTCGGACACCTCGCACGACTCGTCGCCGAGCACCCGCAGGACGGCGGGCAGCACCACGGCCGCGTCGTGCCCGGTGTAGAGGCGGTACTGGGCGGTGCCCGCGGCGGCGGCCGGGGCGGCGGGTGCTCCGCCGGGCAGGCCCGGCATCCCCGCTGGCAGGCCGGGCGGCATCCCCGCCGGGGATGCCGCGCCTGCCCTGATCGACTCCACCCGCTCGACCCCGTCGATGCTCCCGAGCGCGGCTTCGACCCTGACCGCCTCGGTGTCGCCGAGCCGCACGGTGACGCTGACCGTGGTGCTGCCCGGCAGCCCCTTGGTCAGCCCGGCGGGCGTGTCGAGCGCGAGCAGCTTCCCGTGGTCGACGATCCCGATGCGGTCGCAGAGCTTCTCCGCCTCGTCCATGTCGTGCGTGGTCAGCACGACGGTGACCCCCTCACCGCGCAACTCGGCGACCCGGTCGTGCACGAACAACCGCGCCTGCGGGTCCAGCCCGGTCGACGGCTCGTCGAGGAACATGACCTTCGGCCGGTGCATCAGCGCCCGGGCGATCATGATCCGCTGCGCCTGCCCGCCGGAGACCAGGTCCACCTTGTCGCCCGCCCGGTCGGCGAGCCCCATCCGGTCGAGGATCTCGTCCGCCCGCTTGTTCCGCTCCGCCCGACCCACCCCGTGGTAGGCGGCGTGGAACAGCAGGTTCCCCCGGATGTCCAGCGACCGGTCCAGGTTGTTGCGCTGCGGCACGACGGCCAGCAACTGCCGCGCCCGGGTGGCCTCGGCGACGACGTCGACGCCGAGGATCCTCGCCTTGCCGCCGGTGGGCATGACCCGGGTGGTCAGCACCCCCACCGTGGTCGTCTTGCCCGCTCCGTTGGGCCCCAGGAGTCCGAAGACCTCACCGGGTTCGACGGTGAAGCTGAGACCGTCGACGGCGGGTTTGGGACTCTTCTTGTACTGCTTGACCAATTCGATGACCTCGACCGCGCTCACGCGGGTCAGGGTAGCGGGGTGGCGGTGGTCGGCCGCGTGGTTTTCGGCTGCTGTCCGGTTTGGGGGACCTCCTGAGGTTTTGTTGCTGTTGGGCCGATCCTGCGGTGCTGGGGCATTCGGGCGCCCGGTTCGTCGCGGCCTCTTCGGTTCCGCGTCCCGGGCGGGGTCACCAGCCGGTGGGGAGGGGGCGGCCTTCGGCGAAGCCCGCGGCGGACTGGACGCCCACCACCGCTTTCCGGTGGAACTCCGCGAGTGTGGTGGCGCCCGCGTAGGTGCAGGCGCTGCGGACGCCGGAGCAGATGGCGTCCAGGAGGTCTTCGACGCCGGGGGCGTTGGGGTCCAAGCGCATCCGGGAGGCGGAGATCCCCTCCTCGAAGAGGGCCTTGCGGGCCCGGTCGAAGCCGCTGTCGGTGCGCGTGCGGGCGGAGACTGCGCGCTTGGAGGCCATGCCGAAGGATTCCTTGTAGGCGCGGCCCTGCTCGTCGCGCAGGAGGTCGCCGGGGGACTCGTAGGTGCCCGCGAACCAGGAGCCGACCATGACCGAGGCCGCGCCCGCCGCCAGGGCGAGGGCCACGTCCCGGGGGTGGCGGACGCCGCCGTCGGCCCAGACGTGCTTGCCGAGGGCGTGGGCGGCCTCGGCGCACTCCTGGACCGCGGAGAACTGGGGGCGGCCCACGCCGGTCATCATCCGGGTGGTGCACATGGCGCCGGGGCCCACGCCGACCTTGACCACGTCGGCGCCCGCCTCGACGAGGTCGCGCACGCCGTCGGGGGTCACGACGTTGCCCGCGACCACGGGGACGGACGGGTCCACGGCGCGGACCGCGCGCAGGGCGGTGAGCATCTTCTCCTGGTGGCCGTGCGCGGTGTCCACCACGAGGGTGTCCACGCCCGCCTCCAGGAGGGCTCCCGCCTTGGCCGCCACGTCGCCGTTGACGCCCACGGCCGCCGCCACCCTGAGCCGGGACTCGCTGTCGAGGGCCGGGGTGTAGATGTCGGCGCGCAGCGCCCCCTTGACGGTGAGGACGCCCGCGAGGCGGCCGGAGGGGTCGACGGCCACGGCGATCCTGGTGGTGCGGCCGTCCAGGGCGTGGAAGACCTCGCGGGGGGCGGTGGAGACGGGGAGCGTGAGCACCGCCGGGTCGGCCACCTCGCGCAGGCGGGTGAAGCGGTCGACGCCCAGGCACGCGGCCTCGTCCACGGTGCCGATGGGCCTGCCGTCGTCGTCGACCACCACCACGGCGCCGTGGGCCCGCTTGGGCAGCAGGTTGAGGGCGTCGGCGACCGCGTCACCCGGGCCCAGGACCAGCGGGGTGTCCCAGACCGGGTGCCGGGCCTTGACCCAGGCGGTGATGTCGGCCACCGCGCCGGGGTCGACGTCCTGCGGGAGCACGACCAGGCCGCCGCGCCTGGCGACCGTCTCGGCCATCCGCCTGCCCGCGACGGCGGTCATGTTGGCCACCACGATGGGGATGGTGGCGCCCGTCCCGTCCGAAGTGGACATGTCGACGTCGAAGCGGCTCTCCACCGGGGACCGGGCGGGCACCAGGAAGACGTCGTCGTAGGTGAGGTCGTGCTGCGGTGTGGCGTGGTAGAAGCGCATGGGGGGAACGTTACGGCGTTCGGGCCCGGCGCGCGAAAAGTTGTCCACAGGGTGCGTTTCGGCTGTTGGGACGCCTGTTCAGGGGTGTCCACTAAGGATTGACCGGTGCGCCCGGCAGGAGGGCGCGCACCGCGTCGATCGTGTCGGCCTCGGCGGCGGACTTGTCCGGGCGGTAGCGGACGACCCGGGCGAAGCGCAGCGCCACACCGCCCGGGTAGCGGGTGCTGACCTGCACGCCGTCGAGGGCGATCTCCACGACGACCGACGGCCGCAGGTACACCGCCCAGTCGTCGCGGTGGGACTCGTGGGCGGGGAACTCGTCGGTCTGCCGGCGCAGGAGTTCGTCGGTGAGGCCCTTGAAGGTCTTGCCGACCATGACCGGAGGACCGCCGTCGGGGTCGCGGGCACCGAGGTGGAGGTTGGACAGGAGGCCGGTGCGGCGGCCGTGGCCCCACTCGGCGCCGAGGACGACCAGGTCGAGGGTGTGCACCGGCTTGACCTTCTGCCACGCCTTGCCGCGCCTGCCCGCCGCGTAGACCGAGTCCAGGGACTTGACCACGACGCCCTCGTGGCCCGCGGCGAGGGCGGCCTCGGTCAGGTCGTCGGCCTGCTCCGGGGTGGGTTCGAGGACGCCGGGGATGACGTGCTCGCCGACGGCCCGCTTGAGCGCCCGGTTGCGCTCGCGCAGCGGGGCGTCGAGCAGGTCGGTGCCGTCGAGGTGCAGGCAGTCGAAGAACCACGGGCGCAGGAGGAGGGCCTTGACCTGCTCGTCGACGGTGCTGCCGAAGCGGGACATGGTCTCCTGGAAGGGGCGGGGGCGGCCGTCGTCGTGGAGCGCGAGCGTCTCACCGTCCAGGACGGCGCTGTGGCAGGGGAGGCCGCGGACGAGGTCCACGAGTTCGGGGACGCTCGCGGTGATGTCGCGCAGCGTGCGGGTGTGGACGGAGACGGTGTCGCCGTCCTTGTGGACCTGGATGCGGGCGCCGTCGAGCTTGAACTCGACCAGGCAGGGGGAGAGTTCGGCGAGCGCGTCGTGCAGGGTGGCGCCGGGGGAGGCGAGCATCGGGCGGACCGGGCGGCCGAGTTCGAGCGCAAACGCCTGCAGCGCCGCCGAGCCGCCATCGAGCGCGGCGCGGGCGGTGGCGGGGAGGTGCCCGGAGAGCATGAAGGCGCGGCGGACGTCGGCGCCGGGCACGTCGGCGGCGCGGGCCACGGCGTCGAGCATCACACCTTCGAGGGCGCCCTGGCGCAGCTCGCCGGTGAGCAGGGCGCGGAGGAAGTCCTGCTCGGCCCGGGTGGCCCGGTCGAGCAGGCCCTTGAGCAGTTCGGCGCGGGCGGCGGTGGAACCCTTGCCGCTGGTCGCGGCCACCGCGGTGAAGGTGGTGTCGACGTCGGTGACGGTCAGGGTGGAGGTCTCGGCGGGTCGGTCGAGCAGGGCGTGCAGGGTCCGCCAACCCGCCCCGATCCGGCCCTGCCGGGGCGCCCCGGCGAGGAACGCCACGACGACCTCGACCTCGTCCGGGCCGTCGGCGCGCACCAGCAACCCGGCCAGCGCGTCGACCTTGGCCAGCCGGGACCGCGTCCGGCCGACCTCGGCGGACACCGCCACGACCTCGCCGAATGTCAGCATGGCCCCATGGTGCCCCGGGGGACCGACATCCGCGACGCAACCGCGGGCAGGTGGTGGCACCGGGTCGCCGAACTCGCCCGGGGGCAGCCGAATCCACCGGCGGGCGGGCGGCCCGGCCCGGGAAACGGCAGGCGCCGCACCCCGCGCCACCCGTACAGTGCCGACTCCGTGGACACCCCTCAGGTGCTGGTGACCGGGTCCTCCGGTGTGGTGGGCGCGGCGATCGCCCGTGAGCTGCACTCGGCCGGGTGGGCGGTTCGCGGGTGGGACGCCCGGCCGGGGCGGTGGACCACCCACCGGGGCGACCTGCGCGACGCCGCGGTGCGCGCCCGAGCCGTCGCGGGCGTGGGAGCGGTCGTGCACACGGCCGCGCTGCACGCCCCGCACGTCGGGAGCGTGCCCGACGGCGAGTTCCGCTCGGTCAACGTCGACGCCACGGCCGCCCTGCTGGAGCAGGCGGCCCGGTGCGGTGTGCGGCGGGTGGTCTACACCAGCAGCACCTCGGTGTACGGGCACGCCATGGTGCCCGGCGACCGCGCCGTGTGGGTGGACGAGGAGCTCGTCCCGCGGCCCCGCGACGTCTACGACGAGACCAAGCTCGAAGCCGAGGCGCTCGTCGGCGTCCACCGCGACGAGCGGTTGTCGACGGTGGTGCTGCGCATCGCCCGCTGCTTCGCCGAGGCCCCGGAGGTCCGGGCCGCGCACCGGCTGTACCGCGGGGTCGCCCTGTCGGACGTGGCCCGCGCGCACCGCCTGGCACTCGAGCGCCAGGGCGTGACCGGTGTGTTCACCATCGCAGGCCCGCTGGTGTTCAGGCCGACGGACACCAGGCGGCTGTGGCTCGACGCCCCGGCCGTCATCGCGCTACGCGCACCGCAGGTGGCGGCGTTGTTCCGGCGACGGGGCTGGGCCCTGCCCGCGAAGATCGACAGGGTGTACGACTCGCGGGAGGCGTCCAGGCGACTGGATTACCACCCCGAGCACGGCCCCGCTTCGCCCACCGAGGTGGGACCCGGGTGACGGCAGGCGTTCCGGCGGCCTCCGGCACGCCGTCGTGCCGGGGTACCCGCCCGGCGAGGGCGCGGCCCACGGCTGCACGGTGGTCTCGGCGCCGGGGTCGGGCCCACCCGGGCCCGACCCCGGGTGGCTACCTGCCGCCGCGCGCCATCCGCAGGACGTCCAGGGCCTCGTCGAGCTGGGCCTCGGTGAGCTTGCCGGAGTCCACGTGGCCGCGTTCGAGGACCACCTCGCGGATGGTCCGTCGCTCCTTGAGCGACTGCTTGGCGATCGACGCCGCCTCCTCGTAGCCGAGGTACCTGTTCAGCGGGGTCACGATCGACGGGGACGACTCCGCCAGCTCGCGCAGGTGCTCCACGTTCGGCGTGATGCCCCCGACGACCTTCGACGCCAGCAGGCGGGCGACCGCGGCGAGGAGGCGGGCGCTCTCCAGGACGTTGCGGGCGATCACCGGCAGCATCACGTTGAGCTGGAAGTTGCCATGGGTGCCCGCGAACGCGACCGCCGCGTCGTTGCCGATGACCTGGGCGACGACCATCATCGTCGCCTCCGGGAGGACCGGGTTGACCTTGCCGGGCATGATCGACGAGCCCGGTTGCAGGTCCGGCAGGGCGATCTCGCCCAGGCCGGTGCGCGGGCCGGAGCCGAGCCAGCGCAGGTCGTTGGCGATCTTGAACAGCGACACCGCGACCGTGCGCAGGGCGCCGGAGGCCTCCACCACCGAGTCCTGGGTGGCCTGGGCCTCGAAGTGGTCGCGGGCCTCGGTCAGCGGGAGGTCGGTGAGCTGGGCCAGCTCCGCGGCGACCGCCATGCCGAAGCCGTCGGGGGCGTTGAGGCCGCTGCCGACGGCCGTGCCGCCGATGGGCAGCTCCGCCAGCCTGGGCAGGACCGCGTGCAGGCGCTCGACGCCGAAGCGGAGCTGGGCGGCCCAGGCGCCCGCCTCCTGGCCCAGGGTGATCGGGACGGCGTCCATGAGGTGGGTGCGGCCGGACTTGACCACGTCCGCCCAGTCCTCGGCGCGGTCCTCGACGGCCTCGGCGAGGGTTTCCAGGGCCGGGACGACGTCGGTGGCCAGGGCCTCGGTGGCGGCGACGCGCAGGGTGGTGGGGAAGGTGTCGTTGGACGACTGGGAGGCGTTGACGTGGTCGTTGGGGTGGACCTCCCGGCCCAGGGCCCGCGTGGCGAGGGTGGCGATGACCTCGTTGGCGTTCATGTTCGACGAGGTGCCGGAGCCGGTCTGGAAGACGTCGATCGGGAACTGGTCGTCGTGGGCGCCCTCGGCGACCTCGGTCGCGGCCGCGGCGATGGCCTCGGCCACGTCGTCGTCGAGGACGCCGAAGCGGGCGTTCACCCGGGCCGCGGCGGCCTTGAGTAGGCCGAGGGCGCGGATCTGCGCCCGCTCCAGGCCGCGGCCGGAGATCGGGAAGTTCTCGACCGCCCGCTGGGTCTGCGCGCGCCACAGCGCGTCCGCCGGAACCCTGACCTCGCCCATGGTGTCGTGCTCGATGCGGTAGTCGGTCATGACCCCAGTGTCGTCCGGTTCGGGGGTCTTCGCGGGGTGCGCAACGTCGTCTTCGCCACATAGGGTGGCTCGCACCACCACTTCCCTGGAGAGCGGGGACGCATGACCTCTCCCATCGACGTCGACCTGCTGATCGTCGGCGCGGGCCCGACCGGGCTCTACGGCGCCTACTACGCCGGGTTCCGCGAGCTGTCCACCGCGGTGGTGGACTCGCTGCCGGAGGCGGGCGGGCAGGTGACCGCCATGTACCCGGAGAAGATGATCTACGACGTGGCCGGTTTCCCCGCCGTGCGCGGGCGCGACCTGGTGCGGGCGCTGGTCGACCAGGCCGACCAGTGGAAGCCGACCTACCTGCTGGGGCGGCGGGCGCACGAATTGTCCGAAGAGGACGGTCGGTTCGCCGTCGGGCTCGACGGCGGGGTCTCGGTGCGGGCCAGGTCCGTGCTGATCACCGCGGGGATCGGCGAGTTCACGCCCCGGCCGCTGCCCGCCGGGACCGGCTGGCTCGGGCGGGGCATGGTGCACTTCGTGCCAGCCCTGGACGCGCACCGGGGGCAGGACGTGGTGGTCGTCGGCGGCGGGGACTCGGCGTTCGACTGGGCGCTCGCGCTGCACCCGATCGCGGCGAGCGTGACCATCGTGCACCGGCGGGCCCGGTTCCGGGCGATGCCCTCGACCGTGCGGCAGGTGCAGGGGCTGGGCGTGCGGGTCGTCACCGACGCGGAGGTCGTGTCGTTCAACGGCGAGCGGGAGCTGCGCTCGGTGTCGATCGCGGTGAAGGGGGTCGATGGCGAGGAGGAACTGCCCGCCCAGGCCGTCGTCGCCGCGCTCGGGTTCACCGCCGACCTGGGGCCGATCGAGTCGTGGGGGCTGGAGGTCGCGCACCGGTCCATCCCGGTGGACTCGACCATGCGGACCGGTCGGGAACTGGTGTACGCGGCGGGGGACGTCGCGGCCTACCCGGGCAAGGTGAAGCTGATCGCCACCGGGTTCGGGGAGGCGGCCACGGCGGTGAACAACATCGCGGTCGCACTGGACCCGGCGGCCCACCTGTTCCCCGGGCACTCCAGCGGCGGGGAGTGACCTCGTCGGCACGCGGGAGCGGCGCCCGGAGACCCGGGTGCCGCTCCCGCGTTCGAGCTGGGGACTACTTGACCACCTGGACGACGTCGCCGACCTTGAGGCCGTTGTAGAAGGTCTTGGCGGCGGCGTTCGACAGGTGGATGCAGCCGTGCGACTTCACCTTGAGGCTGCCCTGGTGGAACGCGATGCCGCTGTTGAAGAACACCGAGTAGGGCATCGGGGCGTCGTTGAACTCGCTGCTCTTGTGGTCGATGTCCTTCCACTGCACCTTGAAGGTGCCGGGCGGGGTCAGGTATCCGGGGCGGCCGCTGGTGATCGGCACCGGGCCGTAGACCACCTTCCCGTCCTCGAGCAGCCACGACTGGTTCGCGCTCAGGTCGATGCAGGCGTCGGCGTCGGTCGTGCACGGCGTGCCCGGCGACGGGGCGGGCTTGGGCTTGGTCGTCGTGGGCTTGGGCTTGGTCGTGCTGGGCTTGGTGGTGGTGGTCGGCTTGGGTTTCGTGGTGGTGGTGGTCGGCGCGACCGTGGTGGTGGTCGTCGGCGCCACGGTGGTGCTGGTGGCTGTGGTGGTCGTCGGCGGTGCGGTGCTCAAGACCGCGGGCACCTGCGCGGCGGTGTCCCCGCCGCCCGTGCCGCACGCCGACAACAGGCCCACCGCGACCGCCGCGACCCCCAGGATGACCTTGCGCATGTACCGGCTCCTCGCCACCCCCGGTCGGCCGTCCGGCCGACACGTCCTGTGAGGCAGACCCTCGTGCATGGAGACGCTCCGGTGCGAGGGCGGGTTGTCGACTGCGACCAACTCGTGACCCGCCCACGACCGGGCGACCGAAATGCTCACGGACGGTGTCATTTCCGGGGCCGGGCCCGGGAAGGACAAAGGCCCCGCTCCCGGACCGGGAGGGGGCCTTCGCGGGGGCCGCTACGGCAGCGGCGGGATGGAGTCCTCGGCCGTGCCCTCGGAGACGCGGTCGAAGTCCACCGAGCTGTACTCGCGCAGCTTCGTCAGGCGGTGGAAGCCGTCGATCATCCGCAGGGTGCCGGACTTGGAGCGCATGACGATCGACTGGGTGGTGCAGCCGCCGGAGCGGTAGTGCACGCCGCGCAGCAGGTCGCCGTCGGTCACCCCGGTGGCGCAGAAGAAGACGTTGTCGCCGCGGACGAGGTCGTCGGTGAGCAGGACCCGGTCCAGGTCGTGGCCCGCGGCGACGGCCTTGGCCCGCTCCTCGTCGTCCTTGGGCCACAGCTTGCCCTGGATGGCGCCGCCCATGCACTTGAGCGCCGCCGCGGCGATGATGCCCTCGGGGGTGCCGCCGATGCCGATCAGCATGTCGATGCCGGTGGACGGGCGGGCCGCGGAGATGGCCCCGGCCACGTCGCCGTCGGAGATGAAGTGGATGCGGGCGCCCGCCTCGCGCACCTCCTTGACGATGCCCTCGTGCCGGGGGCGGTCCAGGATGCACACCGTCACGTCGGAGACGTCGGTGTCCTTCGCCTTGGCCACGCGGCGGATGTTCTCCGCGACCGGGGCGGTGATGTCGACGACGTCGGCCGCCTCCGGGCCCACCGCCAGCTTCTCCATGTAGAACACCGCGGACGGGTCGAACATCGCCCCGCGCTCGGCCACGGCGAGCACGGCCAGCGCGTTCGGCATCCCCTTCGCCATCAGGGTGGTGCCGTCGACCGGGTCCACCGCGACGTCGCAGTCGGGGCCGTCGCCGTTGCCGACCTCCTCGCCGTTGTAGAGCATGGGCGCCTCGTCCTTCTCGCCCTCGCCGATGACGACCACACCGCGCATGGACACGGTGCCGACCAGCTTGCGCATGGCGTCCACCGCGGCGCCGTCGCCGCCGTTCTTGTCACCGCGCCCCACCCAGCGGCCCGCCGCCATGGCCGCCGCCTCGGTGACCCGCACCAGCTCCATCGCCAGGTTGCGGTCCGGTGCCTCGCGGCGGCGGGTGCCGGTGGTGGACGGGGTCGGGGTACTCATGGTTGCCTCCCGGCAAAGACGTGGTCGGGGGAACTGGACCATTTCGCATCCTCCCAGATCAGCGCGGGTCCACGCGCTGTCACCGAGCCGTGCCGCTCGTCACCCTGCGTCGCCTGCGACGATGGGGGGCGTGGCCACACCAGGAGAACCGGCCGGTCCGCCGCCGAAGAACCGTCTGAACCAGGGACTGCGGGACATGGTCCTGTCCCTGATCGCGCTGCTGGTGATCATCGCCGCATTGCTCCTGTTCAACAAGAGCTGCTCGTTCAACCCGGGTGGGCCCGCCGCGGACACGTCGTCGTTGCCCACTGTGGACGTGGAGCAGCAGTTCGCGCAGGTGGCGGGGACCCTCGACTTCCCGTTGCGGCTGCCGTCGGTGCCCGGGGGGTGGCGGGCGAACTCCAGCTCCACCGGCCCGGCCGCGCCCGCCTCGGTGGTGGTGCGCGTCGGGTGGCTGACGCCCGAGCGGTACGTGCAGCTCAGCCAGTCCGGCGCCGACCCGGCCGACCTGGTGCGAGCCGAGACGGAGAACGAGTCGCCGCCGACCGGGTCGGTCGACGTCGACGGGACACAGTGGACGGTCCACCCGGGCAGGCGGGCGGAGCGGGCGTGGACCGTCGACCTCGGCGACACCACCGCGCTGATCACCGGCACCGGCACCGAGGACGAGTTCCGCACGCTCGCGCGGGCCGTGCAGACCGGGCGGCCGGTCGAGAGGGGCTAGGCCGCGTTTCGAAAGCCCGTGTTCGCGATAGCCGCGCCGGATGCGGCCCCTGGCGGCACGGGAGGAGGACACCGATACAACCCCGGTATCGGCGCCCTCCTCCCGCACCACCAGGAACCACCCCGATCACGACTCTCATCGAACGAGACTTCCGAAACACGGCCTAGTCCTCGGCTTCGGCGGCGGCCAAGGCGGTCTCCACGCGTTCGCGGGCGCCCGCCAGGTGCTTGTCGCAGATCTTGGCCAGGGTTTCGCCGCGTTCCCAGAGGGTCAGGGACTCCTCCAGGGAGAGGCCGCCCGCCTCCAGCTTGGCGACGACCGCCACCAGTTCGTCGCGGGCCTGTTCGTAGCCGGGGGTGGTCACCTTGCTGGGCTCTCCAGACGGGTCAGGGCTCGGGCGAGGACGGTGGCCACCGCCTGGTCGAAGCCGACGAACGCCTCGGCGAAGTCGGCGCCGTCGCGGTCGGTCACGGCCTCGGTGATGCGGGCGCCCGCGCGGTTGATCCGGCTCTGGTTGGCCGGGGCGGCGGGGCCCGCGTACAGGCCCGCCGCCGTGCACAGTTCGCGCAGGCGCCGGGGGAGCTGGTGGCGGCCGGTGTTGGCGCAGCCCGCCAGGAGGGTGGCCCACGCCTCGGCGGCGGCGGCGTCCGCGCGGATCGCCGACCAGTGGACCTCGCGGGCGGAGCGGGGGGAGTCGGGGTCGCGGGAGATGGTGCACGCCGTGGAGAGGGTGAGCGGCAGGAAGGTGGGTTCGTTGCTGGTCGTGGCCACCGCTACCTCCCCTCGTGCGCCGGGTCCCGGTCGCCGGTGACGACCGCGTGCAGGGCGCCGTCGGCCAGCCTGATCCGCAGGGTCGCGCCCTCGGCGGCGTCGTCGGTCGAGCGCAGCACGCGGGGGATCCCTCCGGCATCGGTCCGCTGGACGACCGCATACCCACGGGCAAGCGTGGCGGCTGGCCCCAGGGTCGTCAAGCGGGCCCGGGTCGCGGCCAGCCCGGCGGACTCCTCGGCCAGCCTGCCCAGCAGCGCCCGCCTGCCCCGCTCGGTCAGCGCGCGCACCTCGTCGGCCCGCCTGAGCAGCGGGGACACCGGGTCGGCCAGCACCGGCCTGCTGCGGAGCTGGGTCAGCAGCCGCAGTTCGCGGTCCACCCACCCGTGCAGCGCCCGGCGGGCCCGGTCGCGGGCCTGGCGCACCCGCGCGGACTCCTCGGCCACGTCCGGCACCACTCGCTTGCCCGCGTCGGTGGGGGTGGAGCAGCGCAGGTCGGCCACGTGGTCGAGCAGCGGGGTGTCCGGTTCGTGCCCGATCGCGCTGAGCACCGGCGTGCGGCACTCCGACACCGCCCGGCACAGCGCCTCGTCGGAGAACGGCAGCAGGTCCTCCACGCTGCCGCCGCCGCGGGCGATCACGATGACCTCCACCTCCGGGTCGCGGTCGAGCACCCGCAGCGCGTCGAGGATCTGCGGCACCGCCGTCGCGCCCTGCACGGCCACGTTCTCCACTCGGAACGCCACCGCGGGCCAGCGCGCGGTGGCGTTGACCAGCACGTCGTGCTCGGCGGCCGAGGCGCGGCCGGTGATCAGGCCGACCTTGCGCGGCAGGAACGGCGGCCTGCGCTTGCGCCGCGCGTCGAACAGGCCCTCGGCGGCGAGCAGCCTGCGCAGCCGCTCGATCCTGGCCAGCAGCTCGCCGACGCCCACGGCCCGGATCTCGTCGGCGCGCAGGCTCAGCGTGCCGCGGTTGAGGAAGAACGTCGGCTTCGCGCGCACGACGACCCGGGTGCCGTCGGTCAGCGGCGGCTCGTGCTGCCGCAGCACCGCGGTGGCGCAGGTGACCGTCATCGACACGTCCGCCGCCGGGTCGCGCAGGGTGAGGAACGCGGTACCGGTGCCGGGGCGGGCGGAGATCTGCGTGAGCTGGCCCTCGACCCACACGGTGCCGAGCCGGTTGATCCAGTCGGCGATCTTGCGGGCCACGGTGCGGACCGGCCACGGCTCCTCCGGGGTGGAGCCGGGTTTGGCGGTGGTGCTGTTCTCAGTCACGGTGGCTTTCGGTCGGGCTCGGTCGGGTCACTGCTGGTCGCGCACCGTCTCGATGCGCCGGGTGAGCATCCCGACGAACGAGGCGCGGTTCTCCCCGGAGCGCTCGTAGGACAGCAGCTCCTCCAGGTCGGCGACGGAGAACGTGCGCAGCCGGGCGCGCAGTTGCGGCAGCGACAGCTCGTCGTAGTTGGGGACCGCGGCGGGGGCGTTGGCGATCGCCTTCTGCTCCTGCTCCCACGGGTCGGCACCGGTGGCCTCGGCCTCCAGCGCGGCCTCCTCAGCAGCCTCCTCCGCGGCGGCCTCGGCCGCCGGGTCGTCGGCCACGTCGACCTCGGCGTCCCCGTCGACGGCCACCCCGGCCGTGGGGTCCGCGGTGGACGTGGCGACCGCGGTGTCCACCGCGGACCCGTCCTCGTCGGACTCGTCGTCCAGGTCGTCCAGGTCGAACCCGTCGTCGAACCCGGCGTCCAGTTCGTCCTCGAGGTCGTCCAGGTCGTCCAGGTCGTCGTCGGTGACCCGGTCGAAGGCGGGGCGGCGCGGGTCGGCGGCGGCGGGCGGGGCGATCGGGTCGACGTCCTCGTCGAAGGTCGCCCACTCCGGTGATTCCTCGACCGGGCGCAGCAGGGCCAGCGCCTCGTCGCCCTTGACGGCCAGCTCGGTGACCTGCTGCTGCACCCGCATGGACGCCTGCAGCGCCTGGCTGGCGATGGTGACCGGGAGACCGATGATCCGGCGGGGCAGGTCCCGGGCGCGCTCGACCGCCGTGGCCGCGAGCCCGGCCGCGAGGCGCACCGGCAGGGGGAGGGGCTTCATGGGCACCAGCCTGCCGGAATCCACCGGTTCTGCACAGCGGGCCACGGCGCCCTCTTCGCGAGACCCGGGCCACACGTACCCTGGGTGGTATGAGTGCTCCGACCAAGCGCGTGTTGCTGGCCAAGCCGCGCGGCTACTGCGCCGGTGTCGACCGGGCCGTCATCACGGTGGAAAAGGCCCTGGAAACCTACGGTGCGCCCGTCTACGTCCGCAAGGAGATCGTGCACAACAAGCACGTCGTGGAGACGCTGCGCGAGCGCGGCGCGATCTTCGTCGACGAGGCCGACGAGGTGCCCGAGGGCGCCATGGTCGTGTTCTCCGCGCACGGCGTCTCGCCCGCGGTCCACGAGCAGGCGGCCGAGCGCAACCTGCGCACGATCGACGCCACCTGCCCGCTGGTGACCAAGGTGCACTACGAGGCCAAGCGGTTCGCCAAGGACGACTACGACATCCTGCTGATCGGCCACGAGGGCCACGAGGAGGTCGAGGGGACCGCAGGCGAGGCGCCCGAGCACGTGCAGCTCGTCGACACCGCCGAGGACGTCGACAAGGTCGTGGTCCGCGACCCGTCGAAGGTCATCTGGCTGTCGCAGACCACGCTCTCGGTCGACGAGACCATGGTGCGGGTCAACCAGCTCAAGAACCGCTTCCCGGACCTGCAGGACCCGCCGAGCGACGACATCTGCTACGCCACCTCGAACCGCCAGTTCGCGGTGAAGGCGCTGGCGCCGGAGTGCGAGCTGGTGCTGGTCGTCGGGTCGGTGAACTCCTCGAACTCCAAGCGGCTGGTCGAGGTCGCGGTGCAGGCCGGGGCGAACGCCTCGTACCTGGTGGACTACGCGCACGAGGTGGACGAGGCCTGGCTCGACGGCGTGACCACGGTCGGCGTCACCAGCGGCGCCTCGGTGCCGGACAACCTGGTGATGGACCTGCTGGCGTGGCTGGCCGAGCGCGGCTACGGCCAGGTCGACGAGGTCACCACGGCCAACGAGAAGATCACCTTCGCGCTGCCGCCGGAGCTGCGCAAGGACCTCAAGCCCGCCTGAGCGCCGAACACGGCCGAGAGCCGAGACCCCCGTACCGGGTCTCGGCTCTCGTGCTGTCCGGGTCTACTCCGGGCGGGGCTTGCGCGCGGCGGGCTTGCGGCCGGGGTCGCGCGGCGCGCGGCCGGGGCGCGGCTCGCGCTTGGCCTCCTCGCGCGCCGGGCGGGGGCGGCGCT
>NZ_JAJCXD010000101.1:0-28337 GCF_021056305.1 Actinokineospora sp. PR83 | reverse complement strand
GGTCGTGCCGCTGGCGGTGCTGGCGCTGGCCGGGGTCGCGGGCGTGCTCGCGCTGGGCCCGGTGCCGCGCCGGGTCGCGGGCGCGCTGCTGGCCGCGGCGGGCCTGGTGCCGGTGTGGCAGGCCGCCACCGGAGCCGGGGGAGCGGTCCCGGCGCGGCTGGCGGTGGCGGTGTCCGGGCTGGTCATGGCCGCGGCGGGGGTCGTGTTGCTCATCCGTGGCGCCCGGTTGCCCAGGATGGGCGCGCGGTACGCGGCACCCGGTGCGGCCAAGGAGTCCGCCCGCACCGACGACGACCTGTGGCAGGCACTCTCGGAGGGGGAGGACCCGACGGCGGGGCGGTGAGCGAGCGAGGACCCGGTGCCTCCTGCCCGCGAGGGCCGGAGTTAGCATCATTTCGGCGGGAAGGGGCAGTGCTTGTGAGGGACTACACCAGCAGAACGTCGATCGAGGGTGACCTGTGAACGTCCTCGAATCGATCGTCGAGGGGGTCCGGGAGGACCTCGCCGCGCGCGAGTCGGTCGTCTCCTTCGAGACCATCAAGGCGCTGGCCGCCAAGGCCCCGCCGCCGCGGGACGCGTTCAACGCGCTGCGCGGCACCGACGTCGGGGTCATCGCGGAGGTCAAGCGGCGCAGCCCGTCCAAGGGTGACCTGGCCACCATCGCCGACCCCGCCGCCCTGGCCCGCGACTACGAGGCCGCGGGGGCGCGCGTGATCAGCGTGCTCACCGAGCAGCGCCGCTTCGGCGGTTCGCTGGCCGACTTCGACGCGGTCCGGGCCAAGGTCGACATCCCGTTGCTGCGCAAGGACTTCGTGGTCAGCCCGTACCAGGTGCACGAGGCTCGGGCGCACGGCGCGGACCTGGTGTTGCTGATCGTGGCCGCGCTGGAGCAGCCCGCCCTGGAGTCGCTGCTGGACCGGGTCGAGTCGCTGGGCATGACCGCCCTGGTCGAGGTGCACACCGCCGAGGAGGCCGACCGCGCGCTGGAGGCGGGCGCGAAGGTCATCGGCGTCAACGCCCGCGACCTGCGCAGCCTGGAGGTCGACCGGGACGTGTTCGGGCGGCTCGCGCCGGGCCTGCCCGCCGACGTGGTCAAGATCGCCGAGTCCGGTGTCCGCGGCCCCAGCGACCTGATGACCTACGCCGGGGCCGGTGCCGACGCGGTGCTGGTCGGCGAGGGCCTGGTGGCCACTGACGACCCCAAGGCCGCCCTGGTTCAGCTCGTCACGGCGGGGTCGCACCCGGCGTGCCCGAGGCCCAGCCGGTGAGCACCCCGGAGAACGACACCACCGGCCGCGGCGTCGCCGCGGCGGACAACGCTGTGGAGAACGCCCCAGTGCAGGACAGCACCACACCGCAGGACGAGACCACCGCCGCGCAGAACAGCGCCATGCACGCCGTCGCGGAGCAGGACCCGCACGCCCCCGGCGAGCACGACCCGGACGCCCGCGGCCACTTCGGCCCCTACGGCGGCCGGTTCATGCCGGAGGCGCTGATCGGCGCGCTCGACGAGCTGTCGGCCGAGTACGACAAGGCCCGGCTGGACCCGGAGTTCACCGACGAGTTCACCCGGTTGCTGCGCGACTACGCGGGCAGGCCCTCGCTGCTCACCGAGGCGCCCCGCTTCGCCGAGCACGCGGGCGGCGCGCGGGTGTTCCTCAAGCGCGAGGACCTCAACCACACCGGCTCGCACAAGATCAACAACGTGCTGGGCCAGGCGCTGCTCACCAAGCGGATGGGCAAGAAGCGGGTCATCGCCGAGACCGGCGCAGGCCAGCACGGCGTCGCCACCGCCACCGCCTGCGCCCTGATGGGCCTGGACTGCGTGGTCTACATGGGCGAGGTCGACACCGAGCGGCAGGCGCTGAACGTGGCGCGGATGAAGCTGCTCGGCGCCGAGGTCGTCCCGGTGGCGTCGGGCTCGCGCACCCTCAAGGACGCCATCAACGAGGCGCTGCGCGACTGGGTGACCAATGTGGACACCACGCACTACCTGCTGGGCACGGCCGCCGGTGGGCACCCGTTCCCGCTGATGGTGCGCAACTTCCACCGCGTCATCGGCATCGAGGCCAGGGCGCAGGTGCTGGAGCAGATCGGCCGGCTGCCGGACGTGGTCACCGCCTGCGTCGGCGGCGGCTCCAACGCCATCGGCATCTTCCACGGCTTCGTCGACGACGCCGACGTGCGGCTGGTCGGCATCGAACCGGCGGGCAAGGGCATCGAGACCGGCGAGCACGGCGCCACCCTGGGCCACGGCAGCCCCGGCATGCTGCACGGCGCCATGTCCTACCTGCTGCAGGACGAGGACGGCCAGACCACCGAGGCGTACTCGATCAGCGCGGGCCTGGACTACCCCGGCGTCGGCCCGGAACACGCGTGGCTCAAGGACACCGGCCGCGCCGAATACCGTTCGGCCACCGACGCCGAGGCCATGCACGCGTTCCGGCTGCTCTCGCGCACCGAGGGCATCATCCCGGCCATCGAGTCCTCGCACGCCCTCGCGGGCGCGCTGGTCCTCGGCCGGGAACTCGGCCCCGAGGGCGTCATCCTGGTGAACCTGTCCGGTCGCGGCGACAAGGACATGGACACCGCCGCGAAGTACTTCGGCTTCTACGAGGAGTCCTGATGGGCACGCTCGACACCCTGTTCGCGGGCACCAGGGCCGAGGGGCGCGCGGCGCTGATCGGGTACCTGCCCGCCGGGTACCCCACGGTCGACGGCTCCATCGACACCCTCAAGCTCATGGTCGACTCCGGCTGCGACCTGCTGGAGGTGGGCGTGCCCTACTCCGACCCGGTCATGGACGGCCCGACCATCCAGGCCGCGGCGGACGAGGCGCTGCGCGGCGGCTTCCGGCTGCGCGACCTGTTCCGCACCGTCGAGGCCGTGTCGGCCGCGGGCGGCAAGGCCGTGGTGATGACCTACTTCAACCCGGTGCTGCGCTACGGCGTGGACGCGTTCTCCCGCGACCTCGCCGCCGCGGGCGGGCTCGGGATGATCACCCCGGACCTCATCCCGGACGAGGCGCAGCCGTGGCTGGAAGCCTCCGCCGCGCACGGCCTGGACCGGATCTTCCTGGTGGCGCCGTCGTCGTCGCCGGAGCGGATCGCGGCCACCACGGCGGCCTCCTCCGGCTTCGTCTACGCCACCGCGGTCATGGGCGTCACCGGGGCCCGCGACGCCGTGGGCGTCGAGGCCGAGGCCCTGGTCGCGCGCACCCGGGAGCACACCTCGCTGCCGGTCGGCGTGGGCCTGGGCGTGCGCTCGGGCGACCAGGCCGCGCAGGTGGCCGGGTTCGCCGACGCGGTCATCGTCGGGTCGGCCTTCGTGACCGCCGCGCGGACCGGCCCGGACGCGGTGCGCGCGCTCACCGAGGAGCTGGCCGAGGGCGTGCGCCGCACACCCGCCCCGATCGGCTGAGCCGTCCGGGCCCCCGTTACGGTGGGCCCGTGACGAGCGCCTCCTCGCTGTTCCTGGCGAACATCCCGAGTCCCGACCGCGGGGTCTGGGAGATCGATCTCGGTTTCTTGACCATCCCCATCCGCGCGTACGCGCTGTGCATCATCGCGGGCATCATCGTCGCGATCTGGTGGGGCGAGAAGCGGTTCCAGGCCCGGGGGGGTCAGCCGGGCGCGGTCATCGACATCGCGGTGTGGGCGGTGCCGTTCGGCCTGGTCGGCGGCAGGCTCTACCACGTCGCCACCGACTACTACCGCTACTTCGGCGAGGGCAAGAACCCGCTGAACGCGCTGCGCATCTGGGACGGCGGCCTGGGCATCTGGGGTGCGATCGCCCTCGGCGCGGTCGGCGCCTGGATCGGCTGCCGCCAGAAGGGCATCCCGCTGCCGGTGTTCGCCGACGCGATCGCCCCGGGCATCGTCACCGCCCAGGCCATCGGCCGGGTCGGCAACTACTTCAACCAGGAGCTCTACGGCGGGCCGACCAGCCTGCCGTGGGGTCTGGAGATCTACGAGCGCCTCAACGCCAACGGCATCCCGGACCCGCTCAACGGCGTCGCCGTCGACCACACCCTGATCGACGGCAGCCCGGTGCACCCCACGTTCCTGTACGAGCTGATCTGGAACCTGCTCGTCGCCGCGCTGGTCGTGTTCCTCGACCGCAAGCTCAGGCTGGGCCACGGGCGCGCGTTCGCCGTGTACGTCGCCGGCTACACCCTGGGCCGCGGCCTGATCGAGCTGATGCGCACCGACCCGGCCACCCTGGTCTTCGGCGTGCGGATCAACGCGTGGGTCTCGCTGCTGGTGTTCCTCGGCGCGGTCGCCTACTTCGTGCTCGCCGCCAAGCGCGGCCCCCGCGAACACCTCGGCGGCGGGGCGATCGCCGTCATCCCGGTGGACGAGGTGCCCTCCACCCACCGGGACGACGACGCGGACTCCGACGACTTCGACGACGCGGACCCCGCTGTCGACGACGAGGACGACGAAGACCCGTTCGACGACACCGACGACCGTGCCGACGACCTCGACGACGACGGTGCCGGGTCAGCCGGTGGTGTTCAGCGCAAGCGTGTTGCCGACCCCGGCGAATAGCGCGTCGACCAGCCCGGTGTGGTTGCCGCAGCCGGTGAAGGCGGGCAGGTCGTAGGTCCCGGTGACCGGGCCGCCGCCCGCGAGGGTGAACCCGGCGCCCGAGGTCAGGGTCAGCGTGGTCGTGCTCCGGCAGTCGGGGTTCGCCTTGATCAGCGGCATTCCCAGCACGGCGAGGTCCGCGACGGTGACCGCGGCCTCGACGGTGCCGGTGAGCGCGTCCCCGTCCACGGTGAGGAGCACCGGCCCGCTCGGGGTGACTGACACCGAGGCGGTCGCCGGGATGAACCCCAGCAGCCGCAGCGGCGCGGTGCCCGTGTTCGGCAGGAACAGCTTGCCGGTGGCGGCCGTCCCCGTGCCCGGCAGGTCGAGGTTGAGGGTGCCCGCGCCGAGGTCGGCCTGGGCCCCGGACTTGGTGAGCGCGGTGCGCGCGGTGAGGTCGTGGGTGATGTGCCGGTTGGCGGGGGAGACCTCGACCCGGTGCGTGGGGTACGGGCCGGGCGGGTAGATGCAGTGCACGTCGAACGTGTCCAGGGCGGTCAGGTTGCCGTCCGCACCGCGCGGGGTGACCCGGATGTCGAAGCTCTGGTAGTACAGGGTCGGTTCGGTCCCGGCCCGGTCGAACACGATCGGGGGCAGCTCACCGGAGGCGGACCACTCGGGCAGCGAGCTGTTCCCGGCGACCGGGACGCCGGTGATCGAGAAATCAGGCCGCGGCTTCTCCGGGTTCGGGTACTGCGGGCTGTGGTAGCCCACGAACACCCGTGCGGTCGCGTCCAGCGTGACCGCGCCCGCGCCGTCGAGGGCTTGGCGCAACGGCGTTCCCGGGGCGAAGTCGAGGTTCGTCGACGCCGTCCCCCGGTAGGGCAGCGGCGCCGTCGGCACGCCCTGCCGCGCGGTGTCCGGCGCGTCCACCTCGATCTGGGCGGCGATGTCGGCGGTGACGGTGCCCGCCCCCGGGACCGCGGCCGAACACCCGCTCAGCGAACCGCCGATCCGCACGGTGACCGTCGCGGCCGAGCCGGTGCCCGCGCCCGCGACGGCGAGACCGCCCACCAGCGCGGCCACCACCGCGATCGAGCCGCTGGTTCTTCGGATTCCCATGTGCAGCACCGCTTTCGTCGGATCGGTCGACCTTGTCCGGGGAAAGAATCCACCGCGCCGGGGGAGCGAGGCCAGAGCCTGCCGCGAAGTGCTCACCCGGCGCGGTGGATTTCCTGGGAACCATCACCCGGGAACTAGTCCGTGGTGGCGGTGATGGTGTTGCCGTTGCGGGAGAACAGCGAGGAGACCAGGTCGGTGTAGAAGCCGCAGCCGGTGAACGCGGGCAGGTCGTAGCTCCCGGTCAGGGAACCGCTGTGGTCGATGGCGAGCCCGTCGCCCGCGGTGAGCGCGAGTGTTGTCGTGCTCTGGCAGGTGTTCTGGTCGCGCAGCAGCGGTATGCCGAGGATCGACAGGTTCGCCACGGTGACGGTCGCCGGTGCGGTGAAGCCGTCGGCGAAGCTGCCGGTGACCGGACCCGGGGTCACCCGCACGCTCGCGGTCGCCGGGATGACGCCGAGCAGGCGCAGCTCGGTGGTCCCGGACCCGGGCAGGTCGAGTGAGCCGGTGACGGACTTGTCGACCGCCTCGGTCAGCGCGAGCGACCCGGCGCCCAGGTCCACCTCCGTGCCCGCGACACCGGCGCGGGCGGTGACGGCGTAGTCCGCGCTGGTGGGGCCGGGGAGCACGTCGACGGTGTGCCACGGCTCGAACCACGGTGAGCCGAGGCAGAAGGACGGAAGATCGTCGATTGGAAGGGGAGACCCGTCCGCCTTGAGCGGGGTGACCGAGACCCAGGAACTCGAGTGGTAGATCGCGGTCTGCCCCTGGCCCACCGTGGTGAAGAGGAACGGTGGCAGTTCACCGGCGCCCTCGACCAGGGTCGACGCCGCGGGCAGCGGTGTGGTGGTGGCGAAGCTGAGTGAGTGGGGTTCGCCCCCGACTCTGTAGTACAGCAGGCTGGTGCTCGCGGAGATGGACACCGAGGCCGCGCCGTTCGCCATCAGGTAGGCGGTGAGCGGGCTCTTCTCGGACAGGTCGAGGCCGATCGAGCCGCTGGCCCGCCATGGGATCGGCGCGGTCGGCTGGTTGACCACCGCGGTGTCCGGCACGCTCATGGTGACCGTGACCCCCATGGACGTCTCGATCCGCGGCAACCCCGGCAGGTCGACCGCGCAGGAGGATGATCCTCCTGACCGGGTGATCTCCACGGTTGCAGCGGACGCCGTGCCCGTACCGAGCGCGGCAGATCCGCCTGCCACGGTCGCGATCGCCGCGAGTGCGGCCACCAGTCTTCTTGTGCGCAAGGTCGTTCCCCTCGTCGAAGAGTCGTGGGATGCAGGTCGTGCGCTCAGTTGGGCGAGGCGGTCACGGCGAGGGTGTTGCCCGTGCCGGAGAACAGGGAGCCGAGGAAACCGCCGTAGGCGCCGCACCCGCTGAACGCGGGGGTCTCGAAGGTGCCGGTGAGCGTGCCGCCGGTGGCGGGGGTGAAGTCGGCGCCGGGGGTCAGGGTGAGCGGTCCGGTGCCGCGGCAGGTGGTCGACCCGCGCAGGACCGGGATGCCGAAGACGCTCAGGTCGGGAACCGCCACGGTGGCCCGGCTGCTCAGCGCACCCGGGACCGCGCCGCTGAGCGGGTCGGTCGTCAGCCGCACGGTCGCGGTCGTGGGGATGATGCCGAGGGCGCGGGTGGTGACCGTGGCGGCCGTGGGCAGGTCGAGCGCGCCGGTGACCGATCCGGCGGCGCTGTTGCTGGTCAGCGTCAGCGAGCCGGTGCCGAAGTCGACCGGGGTGCGCCCCAGGCGGCCGGTGGCGGTGGCGGTGTGCGCGGTGGTCGTGGCCGCGGGCAGGACCGGCAGGTCGATCCAGGGGAAGAACGACGGCGGGATCAGGCACGCCGCGTTGAACGTGCCGTACTCGGTGGGGGAGCCGTCGGCCCGGCGGGGGGTGAGCAGGACGGAGTAGCCGCCCATCCACACCACGGTCGACCGGGCCGCAGGCTGGGTGAACTCCAGCGGCGGCAGCGTGCCGGAGCCCGCCATGGTGATCGCCCCGGCCGAGAGCGGCAGGTCGGAGCTGAACTCCACGTTGTGGTACTCGCCAGGCCCGGTGAAGGTGTAGTAGATCAGGTTGATCCGCATCGTCGCGGTCAGCGAGGTGGCCCCGGCGGCGGTGAGGGCGGTGCGCAGCACGCTGCCCTCGCCCAGGTCCAGGTCCGAGGACGCCTGGCCACGCCAGGGGATCGGGGCGGTCGGCTGTCCGACGACGGCGCTGGTGGGGACGTCGAGGTCGACGGAGAACCGCCCGGTCGCGTCCAGCGGCGCGGGGTGGTCGGGCAGGCGCAGCGGGCAGTTCGACCCGAAGGTCCGGGTGATGGTGGTGGTGTCCCCCGCCGCGGGGGCTCCCGCCGCCGCGCCGCCGACCGCGGCGGCCGTGCCGACCGCCACCGCTGCCGCCGCCAGGATTGCCAATGATCTTCGAACCCGCATGGTCTCTCCGCTCCCGTGGAACTGTGGAAGATGATCTGACCATGCGGCGAATCCGCAGCTCAAGGGCGGTTTTATGGTGCCGGGAAACTGCTCATGCCGGTATGGGGTGCGGGCCGCGAAACCGTCACACCGGACAGCGTGCGGCGTGGCGGGTTAGCCCGAGCGGGGTGAACGCGCCGGGACGACGGCGGGGTGACCGGTCGAGGTGTGCACGACCTCCACCGCCGCGCCGTAGTGGCGGGCCACGGTCGCCGCGGTGAGCACCTGCGCCGGGGTGCCCTGCGCGACCGGTTCGCCGCGGTCCACCAGCAGCAGCCGCTCGGCGTACTGCGCGGCGAACACCAGGTCGTGCAGGGTGCTGACGACCGTGGTGCCGTCCTCGGCGCGCAACCGGTCGACCAGCTCCAGCAGGGACTGGGCGTGCCCGATGTCCAGGCCGGTGGTCGGCTCGTCGAGCAGCAGCACCGGGGTCTGCTGGGCCAGCACCCGGCCCAGCACCGCGCGCTGGCGCTCACCGCCGGACAGGGTGCGCAGCTCGCGGCCCGCCAGGTGGCCCAGGTCGAGGCGGTCCAGCACGTCCGCCACGATCGCCCGGTCCCGGGCGCCCTCGCGGGCCAGCGGGTCCAGGTGCGGGGTGCGGCCCAGCAGCACGTAGTCCGCCACCGCCATGCCGTCCGGCACGACGGCGACCTGCGGGGCGTAGCCGATCGCGCGGGCCCGCTCGCGGGCGGACATCCCGGCCGTGGGCCTGCCGCCCAGCTCCAGCACCCCGGTGTGCCGCACCAGTCCTGCCACGGCCTTGAGCAGCGTCGACTTGCCCGCGCCGTTCGGCCCCACCACCGCCAGCCAGCTCCCGGCGGGCACGTCCACCGTCACCCCGGCGACCACCGGGGCACCGCCGTACCCGGCCGCCACGTCGCGCAGCCGCAGCCCGGTCACCGGACCCGCCCCCGGTACCGGCGCAGCACGACGGCGAAGAACGGTGCCCCGGTGCACGCGGTGATCACGCCCAGCGGCAGCTCCGCCGGGGCCACCACCGTCCGCGCCACCTGGTCGCACACGATCAGGAACACCGCCCCGCCCACCAGCGACAGCGGCACCACGACCCGGTGCCCGGCGCCCGCGAGCAGCCGCACCACGTGCGGCACCACGATCCCCACGAACCCGATCAGCCCGCTGACCGCGACCGCCGCCGCGGTGGCCAGCGAGGCGGCGAGCAGCACCACCAGCCGCACCCGCCCCGGCCGCACCCCCAGCGACGCCGCCTCCTCGTCACCGAGGGCCAGCACGTCGAGCAGCCGCGCGCACAGGCACAGCACCACCGCGGCGACGGCCAGGTACGGCAGCGTCAGCAGCACCTCGTGCCAGCCGCTGGTGTTCAGCCCGCCGAGCATCCAGGTGTAGACCTGCTTGATCGTGTCGGTGTCCAACTGCTGCGCGAAGGTCTGCACCGCGGTGAGGAAGGCCGCCACCGCCACCCCCGACAGCAGCAGCACCGCCGTCCCGCCGCCCGCGGACCGGCCCAGCGCCCAGGTGAGCCCGACCCCGCCCAGGGCGCCCGCGAACGCCGCCAGCGGCAGCGGGCCGACGACCCACCCGGTGACCCCGGGGGCGGCGATGACCACCAGCGTCGCCGCCAGGCCCGCGCCCGCGGCGGCGCCGAGCAGGTACGGGTCGGCCAGCGGGTTGCGGAACACGCCCTGGAACGCCGCGCCGGACACCGCCAGCGCCGCCCCGACCAGCCCGGCCAGCAGCACCCTCGGCACCCGGACCTGCCACACGATCGCCGCCTCGCGCTCCGACAGCGGCGACACGCCGCCGGTCAACTGCGCCCACACCTCGGCGACGACCCGGCTCCAGCCCAGTTCGGCGGCGCCGAGCAGGGTCGCCACGCACACCACCGCCACCAGCGCGGCCACGGCGACGACCAGGACGCCGGGGGTGAGCCGGGATCGGGACAAGGGGTCAGGCCTTCGCCACCGCGTCGGCGACGACCCGGACCAGGTCGACCACCCGCGGTCCCCAGCGGGAGGCGATGTCGTCGTCGAGCGCGACGACGCGCCCGGCGCGCACCGCGTCCACCGTGGACCAGCCCGGCCGGGCGGCGACGGTCTGCGCGCTCTGCCCGCAGCACTGCCCGTCGGCCAGGAACACCAGCGCCGGGTTCGCCTTGATCACGTACTCGGCGGACAGTTGCGGGTAGCCGCTGCCGGTCGTGTCGGCGGCGTCGGCGATGTTGGTCAGTCCGAAGAGGCCGTACACCTGGCCGACGAAGGTCTTCGACGTCACGGAGTACAGCTCGGTGTCGAGCTCGTGGTAGTAGGCGACCGCCTTCTTCGGCGTGTCGCGGACCACCTCGTCGATGTCGGCGCGCATCCGGGTCACCAGGTCGTCGGCGGGGTGTCCGGTGGCCTTGCCCAGGACATCCAGTTGGGCGTAGACGTCGTCGAGCGTGGTGGCCGCGGCCAGCACCAGCACCGGGATCTCGACCTTGGCCAGCCCGGAGACCAGGCCGCCGGGGTCGCCGGAGGCCACCACCAGGTCCGGGGTCTTCGCCGCGATGGCCTCGACGTTCGGCGTCAGTCCGGACAGGTCGGTGCGCGGCGCCTCGGCCGGGAAGTCCGACTGGTCGTCCACGGCGACCACCTGCGGCCCGGCCCCCAGCGCGAACAGGCTCTCGGTGGCCGTGGACGACAGCGACACGATCCGGTCGGGACGCTCGTCGAGGGTCAGCGGCGCACCGCCCGGCGGGGTCACGGTCACCGGGAAGGCGGCGGCCGGGGCGGTAGAAGGCGAAACAGGCTCGGGTTCCCGGGTGGCGCAACCCGCCGTTGCCAGGGTCGTGCACAGCGCGGTCAGCAGGAGCGCGACACCCGCGCGTCGAATGGTCACGATCGCTGGACGCTAGCAGCCGCAAGCGCTTCGCGTGCGGAGGCCGCCGTCTGCCCCCTGGGCTATGCTCACCGGGGTGCGGTCACCCGCGTGCGGGGGCCGCGACCAGTCGCGTCTTCCCCACGCGGCCATCCGGGTGTGACGACGGTTTCTTGTTCGTTTCAGGACTGTTAAGCTCGGAGCATCCCCCGCGGGCCGCCGCCGTCCCGTGCCCAGACCCCTGGCACCGCCGCCGAGGCATCACCCCCCCGCCCCTGGCACCGCCCGACCTGAGCGCGTGACGTCGAAGGAGGACCCCCGCACATGATCTTCTCCGCCCTGCCGCGCACCCAAGGCCTGTACGACCCGGCCGCGGAGCACGACGCCTGCGGTGTCGCCATGGTGGCCGACATCCTGGGCAGGCGTTCGCACGGGATCGTCACCGACGCGCTCACCGCGCTGGCCAACCTGGAGCACCGCGGCGCCGCGGGCTCGGAGCCCACCAGCGGTGACGGCGCGGGCATCCTGGTGCAGCTCCCCGACGCGCTGCTGCGCGCCGAGGTTGGCTTCGCCCTGCCCGAGCCGGACCCCGACGGGGACCTCGGCTACGCCACCGGCCTGGCCTTCCTGCCCACCGACGCCGACGAGCGCGCCAAGGCCGTCGCGCTGGTCGAGCGGATCGCCGCCGAGGAGGGGCTGGCGGTGCTGGGCTGGCGCGAGGTGCCGACCACGCCCGACGCCGCGGGCATCGGGCCGACCGCGCGCGGGGTCATGCCGCACTTCGCCATGCCGTTCCTGACCGCCCGCCCCGACGACTCGACCGGCGACACCCCGGCCGTGACCGGGGTGGCGCTGGACCGGCTGGCGTTCTGCCTGCGCAAGCGGGTGGAGCGGGAGAGCGTGGCCGAGGGCTGCGGCACCTACTTCCCCTCGCTGTCGTCGCGCACGATGGTCTACAAGGGAATGCTGACCACCGCCCAGGTCCCGGCCTTCTTCACCGACCTGACCGACGAGCGGCTCGTCTCCGCCATCGCCCTGGTGCACTCCCGCTTCTCCACCAACACCTTCCCGTCGTGGCCGCTGGCGCACCCGTTCCGCTACGTCGCGCACAACGGCGAGATCAACACCGTCCGCGGCAACCGCAACCGGATGCGCGCCCGCGAGGCGCTGCTGGCCTCGGACCTGATCAGTGGCGACCTCAACCGGCTCTACCCGGTGGTGGACCCGTCCGGTTCGGACTCCGCGTCCTTCGACGAGGTGCTGGAACTGCTGCACCTGGGCGGGCGCAGCCTGCCGCACGCGGTGCTGATGATGATCCCGGAGGCGTGGGAGAACCACCGCACCATGGACCCGGCGCGGCGGGCCTTCTACCAGTTCCACTCTGGGCTGATGGAGACCTGGGACGGCCCGGCGTGCGTCACCTTCACCGACGGCACCCTCGTCGGCGCCGTGCTCGACCGCAACGGGCTGCGCCCGGCGCGCTGGTGGCGGCTGGCCGACGACCGGGTGGTGCTGGCCAGCGAGACCGGTGTCCTCGACGTGCCCCCGGACCGGGTGATCGCCAAGGGCAGGCTGCGGCCGGGCCGGATGTTCCTCGTGGACACCAAGGCCGGTCGGCTCGTCGACGACGACGAGGTCAAGTCCGCGCTGGCCGCCGAGAAGCCCTACGGGGAGTGGCTGCACGCCGGGCTGCTCACGCTCGCCGACCTGCCCGGCCGCGAGCACGTCGTGCAGACGCACGAGTCGGTGCTGCGCCGCCAGCTCACCTTCGGCTACACCGAGGAGGAGCTGAAGGTCCTGCTGACGCCGATGGCGGTCACCGGCGCCGAGCCGATCGGCTCGATGGGCACCGACACCCCGCCCGCGGTGCTCTCGCAGCGGTCGCGGCTGTTCTACGAGTACTTCAAGCAGAACTTCGCCCAGGTCACCAACCCGCCGCTGGACGCCATCCGCGAGGAGATCATCACCTCGGTGCAGCGGATCATGGGCCCGGAGCAGAACCTGCTCGACCCCGGCCCGGCGTCCTGCCGCCACATCCAGCTTCCGTACCCGGTCATCGACAACGACGAGCTGGCCAAGCTCATCCACGTCAACGACGACGGCGACCTGCCCGGCTTCGCCTGCACCGTCCTCAGCGGACTCTACGAGGTCACCGGCGGCGGCGCGGCGCTCGCCGCGGCCCTCGAACGGGTGCGCCGCGAGGCGTCGGAGGCGATCGCGGCGGGCGCGCGCACGCTGGTGCTGTCCGACCGCGACTCCGACCACCGGATGGCCCCCATCCCGTCGCTGCTGCTGGTCTCGGCCGTGCACCACCACCTGGTGCGCACCAAGGAGCGGCTGCGGGTCGCGCTGGTCGTGGAGTCCGGCGACGCCCGCGAGGTGCACCACGTGGCGCTGCTGCTGGGCTACGGCGCCGCGGCGGTCAACCCGTACCTGGCGTTCGAGACCATCGAGGACCTCATCGCCCAGGGCTCGATCACCGGCGTCGAGCGGCACCGGGCGGTGCGCAACTACGTGCAGGCCCTGGTCAAGGGCGTGCTCAAGATCATGTCCAAGATGGGCATCTCCACCGTCGGGGCCTACACCGGCGCCCAGGTCTTCGAGTCCCTCGGCCTGGCCAAGGACCTGCTCGACGAGTACTTCACCGGCACCGGCTCCAAGCTCGGCGGCGTCGGCCTCGACGTGATCGCCACCGAGGTCGCCGCCCGCCACCGCCGCGCGCACCCGGAGAACCCCACCGAGCGCGTGCACCGCCGCCTGGAGGTGGGCGGCGAGTACGCCTACCGGCGCGAGGGCGAGCTGCACCTGTTCGACCCGGAGACGGTCTTCCTGCTCCAGCACGCCACCCGCACCGGCCGCGAGGACGTCTACCGCCAGTACACCGCCGAGGTCGAGCGGCTCAACCGCGAGGGCGGCGCGCTGCGCGGGATGTTCGCGCTGCGCACCGGGGACCGCCCGCCGGTCCCGGTCGAGGAGGTCGAGCCGGTCGAGGACATCCTCACGCGGTTCAACACCGGGGCGATGTCCTACGGCTCCATCTCCGCCGAGGCGCACGAGACGCTGGCGATCGCGATGAACATGATCGGCGGCCGGTCCAACACCGGCGAGGGCGGCGAGGACCCCGAGCGCCTCTACGACCCGCGCCGCCGCTCCGCGATCAAGCAGGTCGCCTCCGGCCGCTTCGGCGTCACCAGCGAGTACCTGGTCAACGCCGACGACATCCAGATCAAGATGGCCCAGGGCGCCAAGCCCGGCGAGGGCGGGCAGCTCCCGCCGAACAAGGTCTACCCGTGGATCGCCCGCACCCGGCACTCCACCGCCGGGGTGGGCCTGATCTCCCCGCCGCCGCACCACGACATCTACTCCATCGAGGACTTGGCCCAGCTCATCCACGACCTCAAGAACGCCAACGAGCACGCCCGCGTGCACGTGAAGCTGGTCAGCGAGCTGGGCGTGGGCACGGTCGCGGCCGGGGTGTCCAAGGCCCACGCCGACGTGGTGCTCATCTCCGGGCACGACGGCGGCACCGGCGCCTCCCCGATGAACTCGCTCAAGCACGCGGGCACCCCGTGGGAGATCGGCCTGGCCGAGACCCAGCAGACGCTCGTGCTCAACGGCCTGCGCGACCGGATCACCGTGCAGGTCGACGGCGCGATGAAGACCGGCCGCGACGTGGTCGTGGCCGCCCTCCTCGGCGCCGAGGAGTACGGCTTCGCCACCGCGCCGCTGATCGTCGCCGGTTGCGTGATGATGCGGGTGTGCCACCTCGACACCTGCCCGGTGGGCGTGGCCACGCAGAACCCGTTGCTGCGCCAGCGGTTCACCGGCCAGGCCGAGCACATCGTCAACTACTTCCGGTTCGTGGCCCAGGAGGTGCGCGAACACCTGGCCGCGCTGGGCTTCCGCACCCTCGACGACGCCATCGGCCACGCCGAGCTGCTCGACACCGACGACGCGGTGACCCACTGGAAGGCCCAGGGCCTGGACCTGACCCCGGTGTTCGCCGTCCCGGAATCGCCCTACGGCGCCGCCCGGCGGCGCATCCGCGCCCAGGACCACGGCCTGGCCGAGGCGCTGGACCGCACCATGGTCCAGCTCGCCGAGGCGGCGCTGGAGGACGCGCACCCGGTGCGGCTGGAACTGCCCGTCCGCAACGTCAACCGCACCGTCGGCACGCTGCTCGGCTCGGAGGTCACCCGCCGCTACGGCGGCGACGGGCTGCCCCGCGACACCATCCGGGTCACCCTCACCGGGTCGGCCGGGCAGTCGCTGGGCGCGTTCCTGCCCCGGGGCGTCACCATCGAGATGGTCGGCGACGCCAACGACTACGTCGGCAAGGGCCTCTCCGGCGGGCGCATCGTGGTGCGCCCGCACCCGGAGGCCACCTTCGCCGCGGAGAAGCAGGTCATCGCGGGCAACGTCATCGCCTACGGCGCCACCGGCGGCGAGGTGTTCCTGCGCGGCATGGTGGGGGAGCGGTTCGGGGTGCGCAACTCCGGCGCGGTCATCGTCGCCGAAGGGGTGGGCGACCACGCCTTCGAGTACATGACCGGCGGGCGCGCGGTGGTGCTCGGCCCGACCGGGCGCAACCTGGCCGCGGGCATGTCCGGCGGCATCGCCTACGTCCTCGACCTCGACCCCAAGCGGGTCAACCGGGACATGGTGGAGATCCAGCGCCCCACCGACGACGACCTCAAGTGGCTGCGCGAGACCGTGCAGGCCCACCACGACCTCACCGGCTCCCCGGTCGCGGCCTCGCTGCTGGGCGACTGGACCCGGCGCGCGGCGGCCTTCGCCAAGGTCATGCCGCGCGACTACCAGCGCGTGCTGGAGGCGATGCGGCTCGCCCGCGCCGAAGGCCGCGATGTAGACGCCGCGATCATGGAGGCATCCCGTGGCTGACTGCTGTATCACTCCTCCCGCCCCCCACCCCCTCGTCCCCGCCCGGCATCGTCCCCGGCTTGTCCGGACGGCCGCCGGTTCGGAGGTGTTCCGTGGCTGACCCGAACGGCTTCCTCAAGGTCGCCCGTGCCGACGCGGCCAAGCGGCCGGTGGAGGAGCGGGTCGGTGACTGGAACGAGGTCTACCGCGACCTCGACGCCGACGTCCGCGACGGGCAGGTGCGCGAGCAGGCCACCCGGTGCATGGACTGCGGCATCCCGTTCTGCCACAGCGGGACCGCGGGCTGCCCGCTGGGCAACCTCATCCCCGAGTGGAACGACCTGGTCCGCCGCGGCGACTGGTCGCTTGCCGCCGACCGGCTGCACGCGACCAACAACTTCCCCGAGTTCACCGGTCGGCTGTGCCCGGCGCCGTGCGAGGCCGCCTGCGTGCTGGCCATCTCCCCGGAGGCGGGCGGCGCGGTCACCATCAAGCGCGTCGAGAACACCATCGCCGACGTGTCCTGGGAGCGCGGCTACAACCAGGCGGTCAGCCCAGGGGTGTCCACCGGCAAGCGGGTCGCCGTGGTCGGGTCCGGCCCGGCCGGGCTCGCCGCCGCCCAGCAGCTCACCCGCGCCGGGCACGAGGTCACCGTGTTCGAGCGCGACGACCGCCTCGGCGGCCTGCTGCGCTACGGCATCCCCGAGTTCAAGATGGAGAAGAAGGTCCTCGACCGGCGGCTCGCGCAGCTCCGCGCCGAGGGCACCCGGTTCGTCACCGGCTGCGAGGTCGGCGGCACCGGGTCCGGCTCGGTGTCGGTGGAGACCCTGCGCGCGGAGTACGACGCGGTCGTGCTCGCCGTGGGCGCCCTGCGCGGTCGCGACGCCCCCGACGTGCCCGGCCGGGAACTCAAGGGCGTGCACCTGGCGATGGAGCACCTGGTGCCCGCCAACCGCGAGTGCGAGGGCGACGGCCCCACCACGATCGACGCCAGGGACAAGCACGTCATCGTCATCGGCGGCGGCGACACCGGCGCCGACTGCTACGGCACCGCCGTCCGGCAGGGCGCCGCCTCGGTCACCCAGCTCGACCAGTACCCCAAGCCCCCGGGGACCCGCGACGACGAGCGCTCCCCGTGGCCGGTCTGGCCGGTCATCCTGCGCACCTACCCGGCCCACGAGGAAGCGGGCGACCGCAAGTTCGCCGTCGCCGTCGAACGCTTCGTCGGCGACGCGGACGGCAACCTCACCTCGGTCCAACTGCGCGAGGTGAAGGTCCGCCGCGACCCGGAAACCGGCCTGCGCGAGGTCGTCCCGGTCGGCGACGACGTCGAGGTCGTCCCGGCCGACCTGGTGCTGCTGGCCATCGGCTTCGAGGGCGTGGAGCACATGCCGCTGCTCGACGGCCTCGGCCTGTCCCTCACCCCCCGGGGCACCCTGTCCTGCGGCCCGGACTGGCAGACCCAGAGCCCCGGCGTCTTCGTCTGCGGCGATGCCCACCGGGGCGCGTCGCTGCTGGTCTGGGCGATCGCCGAGGGCCGGTCGGTCGCGCACGCGGTGGACGTGTTCCTGATGGGCGCCTCGCAGCTCCCCTCGCCGGTGCACCCGACCGCGCTCCCGCTGGCGGTGCGGTAGGTCGGAGGGCGGCGGGGCGGGCTCAGTGCCGGTCCCCGCCCCCACCCGGTGACGTGCGAAACTGCCCCCGATGAGCACGGAACTCACCACCCAGGAAACAGTGCCGCTGACCAAGCTCGGCTACGGGCACTACACGTCCATGCTGGTCGCGGCGGGCCGGGTGCGCGGCCTGGCCCGGCACCTGGAGCGGCTCGACCGCGACTGCTGGGTGGTGTTCGGTCGGGGCCTGCCCGAGGACACCGTCCGCGCTGCCGTCCGCGCCGCGCTGGAGGGCGTCGACGAACCCGCCGCCGTGCGCGTGACGGTGGTCGCCCCCGACCTCGACCCGCGCGCGCCCGAGGCGCCGGTGGAGCCCAGGGTGATCGTCTCCACGTCCCCGGTGCCCGCCGAGGCGGACGGGCCGCTGCGGGTGCGCACCGCCGGCTACCAGCGGGACCTGCCGCAGGTGAAGCACGTCGGCACGTTCGGCCTGTTCTACCAGCGCAGGCTGGCCAGGATGGCCGGGTTCGACGACGTGCTGTTCGTCGACCGCGACGGGCAGATCAGCGAGGGGTCCACCTGGAACGTCGGCTTCGTGACCGCCGGGGGCACCGTGGTGTGGCCGAGCGCGCCGGTGCTGCCGGGTGTCTCGATGGGCCTGATCCAGAGTGGCCTGGCCCGGGCCGGGCGGGCCTCGGAGGTGCGCCCGGTGCGCGCCGAGGAGCTGTCCGACTTCGCCGCGGCCTTCGCCACCAACGCCATCAGCCCGGTCCGGCTCATCGGGACCGTCGACGAGGTCACCTACGACCCGGACCCCGGCCTGGCCGCCGAACTGCTGCGCAGGCACGACCTCACCGCCGCGGAGCGGGTGTGAGCGAGCGGTTCACCGGGTTCGGCGAGTACGCGATCGACTTCTTCGACGGCCTCGTCGCCGACAACTCCAAGACCTACTGGGACGCGAACCGGTCCACCTACGACACCGACGTGCGCGCGCCCATGGTGGCCCTCATCGGCGAGCTGGAGCAGGAGTTCGCCGACGGCGGCACCCCCAAGGTGTTCCGCCCGTACCGCGACGTCCGCTTCGCCAAGGACAAGCGGCCGTACAAGGGCCACTGCGGCGCGGTGATCGAGCACGGCCGCGGTGCGGGCGCCTACTACGTCGAGGTCGGCCCGGCGGGCCTGTACGTCGGCGGCGGCTGCTACCACCTGCAATCCGACCAGCTCGCCCGCTTCCGCACCGCGGTCGCCGAGGACATCCACGGCGAGGTGCTGGTCGGCATCCTGGCGCGGTTGCAGCGCGCGGGCTGGTCCACCCGCGGCGACCGGCTCAAGACCAACCCGCGCGGCGTCGACCGGGACCACCCCCGCATCGACCTGCTGCGGCACCGCTCGCTGTTCGTCGCCAAGGTCTGGGAACCCGACGACGTGCTGCACGAGCCCGGCTGCCTGGACCGGGTCCGCACGGCCTGGCGCGAGCTGCGCCCGTTCAACGAGTGGGCCCGCGACCACGTCGGCGTCAGCGAGAAGCCCCGCCGCTGAACCGGCCCACCGCGACCGCCGTCACCCCCGCGGGTAGCGGTTCGGGCAACTTCTGGTGTCCGGTCGACGGTTACCCACCGGTACTTCGGGATCGGTCAAGGGGACGGGGTTACCCTGTCTCGATGTGAGCCGACGAGCGAAGATCGTGTGCACCATGGGCCCAGCCACCGCGACCCCGGAGCGGGTGCGCGACCTGGTGGCAGCGGGCATGGACGTGGCCAGGATGAACTTCAGCCACGGCGCCCACAGCGACCACAAGCAGGTCTACGACCTGATTCGCCAGGCCAGCGACAGCTCCGGTCGCGCCGTGGGCATCCTGGCCGACCTGCAGGGCCCCAAGATCCGGCTGGGCACCTTCGCCGGTGGTCCGGTGGAGTGGCGCGACGGCGACGTCGTGCGCATCACCGTCGAGGACGTCGCGGGCACCCACGACCGGGTCTCCACCACGTACAAGGGGCTGGCGAACGACGCCAAGCCGGGCGACCGGCTGCTGATCGACGACGGCAAGGTGGGCCTGGTGGTCACCGCCGTCGAGGGCCAGGACGTGGTCTGCGAGGTCACCGAGGGCGGCCCGGTCTCCAACAACAAAGGCCTGTCGCTGCCGGGCATGGACGTCTCGGTGCCCGCGCTGTCGGAGAAGGACATCGAGGACCTGGAGTTCGCGCTGCAACTGGGCGTCGACTTCATCGCCCTGTCGTTCGTGCGCTCCCCGGCCGACATCGACCTGGTGCACCAGGTGATGGACCGGGTGGGCCCGCGCAGGCTGCCGGTCATCGCCAAGCTGGAGAAGCCCGAGGCGGTGGACAACCTGGAGGCCATCGTGCTGGCCTTCGACGGGGTCATGGTCGCCCGCGGCGACCTGGGCGTGGAACTGCCGCTGGAGCAGGTGCCGCTGGTGCAGAAGCGGGCCATCCAGATCGCCAGGGAGAACGCCAAGCCGGTCATCGTGGCCACCCAGATGCTCGACTCGATGATCAACAACTCCCGGCCCACCCGGGCCGAGGCCTCCGACGTGGCCAACGCCGTCCTCGACGGCGCCGACGCGCTGATGCTCTCCGGGGAGACCAGCGTCGGCCGCTACGCCATCGAGTCCGTGCAGACCATGGGCCGCATCATCGAGGCGGTCGAGACCGACATGCCGACGGTGCCGCCGCTGACCCACGTCCCGCGCACCAAGCGCGGCGTGCTGTCCTACGCCGCCCGCGACATCGGCGAGCGCCTCAACGCCAAGGCCCTGGTCGCCTTCACCCAGTCCGGCGACACCATCAAGCGGCTGGCCCGGCTGCACACCCACCTGCCGCTGCTGGCCTTCACCCCGGAGCCGGAGGTGCGCAGCCAGCTCGCGTTGACCTGGGGCACCGAGACCTTCCTGGTGCACGAGGTCGACTCCACCGACCGGATGGTCCGGCTGGTCGACCACTCGATGCTGTCCATCGGCCGCTACCAGCCGGGTGACCTGGTGGTCATCGTCGCGGGCTCCCCGCCCGGCACGGTCGGCTCGACTAACCTCATCCGCGTTCACCGGTTGGGCGAAGAGGACCACGCGTAGCGGCCTCCGCCGGTTCCCGCAGGAGGTTCGGATGACCGAGGCAGCCAGGATCGCCGCCACCGCGGGCATCCCCGTCGAGGCGCCGCGCGCCGCCGACGGGGTGCCCCACGGGCAGCCGGTGCTGGACCGGCTGGTGGCGCTGCTGGACCTGGAGAGGATCGAGGAGGACATCTTCCGCGGGGTCAGCCCCAAGCAGTCCTCGCTGCGCGTCTTCGGCGGCCAGGTGGCCGGGCAGGCGCTGGTGGCCGCGGGCCGCACGGTGCCCCCGGAGCGCGGGGTGCACTCGCTGCACGCCTACTTCATCCGCCCCGGCGACCCGAGCGTCCCGATCGTCTACGAGGTCGACCGCATCCGCGACGGCCGCTCGTTCACCACCCGGCGGGTGGTCGCGGTGCAGCACGGCAAGCCGATCTTCGCGCTGTCGGCGTCGTTCCAGCTTCTCGAGGCGGGGGTCGAGCACGCGGAGCCGATGCCGGTCGTCCCCGCCCCGGAGGACCTGCCGACGCAGGGCGAGCTGGTGACCGAGGAGCTGAAGGCCAAGTTCGCCAACATCACCACCCGCCCCCGGCCCATCGACGTCCGCTACGTCACCGAACCCGCCTGGGTCTCCCGGGAAACCGGCCCCCGGGACGCCCGCAACCAGGTCTGGATGCGGGCCGACGGCGAACTGCCCGACGACCCGCTGCTGCACGTCTGCGTCCTGGCCTACGCCTCGGACATGACCCTGCTGGACTCGATCCTGGCCCGGCACGGCGTCTACTGGGGCACCGACAACGTCCTCGGTGCCAGCCTGGACCACGCCATGTGGTTCCACCGCCCCTTCCGCGCCGACGAGTGGGTCCTCTACGACTGCGCCTCACCCAGCGCCTCGGGCGGGCGCGGCCTGGCCACCGGCCGCTTCTTCACCCAGGACGGCACCCTCGTCGCCACGGTCGTGCAGGAGGGCGTGCTCCGCATTCTCGACTAGCGGTTCCCGGAAGTGTGGGGCGGCGGGACCGAACCCTCGGGGAGGTTCGGTCCCGCCGCCTGACCGGCTGTCCCGTTCGCGGCGGGACGCCGGTGCCGCCGGAGCGCGGGGGAGGGGTGGGGGGTGGCCTCGCGCCCCGGGGTCTGGGGGGTGTGAGTGGGAGTGGTCGTCAGGTGCTCACGTGATCAGGTGCCTGGCGTAGGCGGTGTGCGCGACTTCCACGGGCTCCTCCTCCACCGCCAGCAGGCACAGGTGCGTGGTCAGGTAGGCGCGGCAGGGGGCGGGTGCCCGGGTGAACAGCCGGGTGCGGCAGGTGGGGCAGCGGCCGTCGACGTCCGGTTGGTGGTCGGCCAGCAGGGCGCGCAGGGCGCTCACCAGCCGCGGCAGTTCCAGTCGGGCCAGGTCGGTCACGCCGCGGCCGGTCTCGGCGCGGCTGCTGATCTCCGCCAGGTAGCCCCGGAGGGAGGCCTCCAGGTGCCCGAACGTCGACTCCATCAGCGGCCGCCTCCCGTTTAGGTGTACCTCAAGGCTCAAGTGCTCGACGGGGCCGGCCGATGTCTTCGTATAACGGCGTCCGGGGGCCGGGAAAACCGTCGTGGATATGCAGCTTGCGGCCTGCTAAGAGCATTTTGCAAGTTGCAATACACGATCGGGTGATAGGCGGGGTGGTCACAGTTGGCCACTAACATGCTCAAGCTCCGACGCGGTGGAAGTCGCCTTGTGCTTCCCCGTGATCAGCACTGACACTGGCCCAGGACCGCGGTCGTCGACGGGTGGTCGGCGGAGTGGGCAGAGAGAGGTGGACGAGGTGGTTCGAGGGCACAGCCCGACGGTCCGCCGCCGCAGGCTCGCCAGCGAGTTGCGCCGGTTCCGCGAGGCGGCGGCGCTGACCATCGACGAGGTCGGCGAGAAGCTCGAGTGCTCGGCGTCGAAGATCAGCCGCATCGAGACCGGCACGGTCGGGGTCACCCCGCGCGACGTGCGGGACATGCTCGAGCTGTACGGCATCGAGGAGGACCGGCGCGAAGCCCTGGTCCAACTGGCCAGGGAGGCCAGGCAGAAGGGCTGGTGGCACGCCTACAACGAGGTGTTCACCGGCTCGTTCGTCGGCCTGGAGGCGGAGGCGGCTTCCCTGCACACCCACCAGGCGCTGCTCGTCCCCGGGCTGTTGCAGACCGAGGACTACACCAGAGCCGTCATCCGGGCCGTGCGCCCGGGTGTCGAAACGGCCGAGATCGAGAGGCGGGTGCAGGGCAGGATGGCGCGTCAGCGCCTGCTGACCGAATCCCAGCCGCCCGAGTACTGGGCGGTCCTCGACGAGGCCGTGCTTCACCGCGTGACAGGTGGGCCCGAGGTCATGCACGCGCAGCTGACCCGGCTCGTCGAGGCGGCGGCCATGCCCAACGTGACGCTGCAGGTGGTCCCCTTCGGGGCCGGGGCGCACGCGGGCATGGAGGCTCCGTTCCTCATTCTGGGTTTCCCGGAACAGGCGGATCCCGATGTCGTCTACGTCGAGAACTCCATGTCCGGCGTCTATCTCGAAGAGGCGTCCGACGTCCACCGGTACACGTTGATCTTCGACCATTTGCGCGCGGCGGCGTTGGACCCCGAGAACACCGTCGACATGGTCTCGCGGATGGCCGATCGGCTCGTCCGTGGTTCGTGAATGACGAGAGGAGTGGGGCGTGACCGTTTCTGACCTGGCAGGCGCCGAATGGCGCAAGAGCAGCCACAGCGGTGGAGGTAATGACTGCGTGGAGCTCGCGGTCGGCAGAAGCGGCGCAGCGGTGCGGGACTCGAAGAACACCGAGTCCGGTCACCTGGCGTTCGCGGACATCGAATGGGCCGAGTTCCTCGGTCTGGTGAAGGGCGGCGCGCTCAGGACCCGCTGAGGCGGGCCGCGCACCACCCGACCGGGGTGATCGACAGCACCCCGGTCCCGGCCTGATGTCGATGGCGGGGCCACGGTCGCGGCCGTGGCCCCGTACCCACCCCACGCGACCCCGCCCCGGTGGCCCCGGCCCCGGGGACGGGACCTCCACCAGCACCCGGCGGTGCCCACCGGGTCCTCGCGGTGACGAGCGGTGCCGGGGCCGGGAAACCGTTCCCCGGCCCCGGGAGCGTCAGCGGGGCAAGCGCTTGAGCGCGCGCAGGCCCACGGTGAGCCCGGCGGTCCAGGCCCGCGACGGGATGGCCCGGCCCGGGCGCAGCGGGATGCCGCGCTGGGTGGCGATCGTCTGCGCCTCGGTGTACTTGAGCAGGCCCTCGCTGCCGTTGCGCCTGCCCACGCCGGACTCGCCCATGCCGCCCATCGGGGCGTCGACCGAGGCGAACGCGGCGCCGAAGCCGTCGTTGACGTTGACCGTGCCCGCGTGGATGCGCGCGGCCACCCGCTCACCGGCCGCGGTGTCCCGGGTCCACACGCTGGCGTTGAGGCCGTAGCGGGTGTCGTTGGCCCGGACGACGGCCTCGTCGGTGTCGGTGTAGCCGTAGATGGCCACGACCGGCCCGAAGGTCTCCTCGCGGAACAGCAGCATGTCCTCGGTGACGTCGGTGAGGACGGTCGGCTCGTAGAACATCGGACCCAGGTCCGGGCGGGCCTTGCCGCCCGCGAGCACGGTCGCGCCCTTGCCCACGGCGTCGTCGACGTGCTTGGAGATCGTCGCCAACTGCTCGGTGGACGTCAGCGAGCCCATGTCGACGTTGTAGCCCAGCTCGGTGCCCAGCCGCATGGCCCTGGTGCGGTTGACGAACGCCTGGGTGAACGACTCGCGGATGCTCTCGTGCACGTAGATGCGCTCCACGGACACGCACAACTGCCCGGCGGAGGAGAAGCACGCGGTGGTCGCCCCCGCGGCGGCCTTGTCGATGTCGGCGTCGGGCAGCACGATCATCGGGTTCTTGCCGCCCAGCTCCATCGAGTAGCTGGTCAGCAGCGCCGCCGCGCGCGCGGCCAGGCCCTTGCCGGTGTCGGTGGAACCGGTGAAGGCCAGGTAGTCGGCCTCCTCCAGCAGCGCGTTGCCGATCTTGGACCCGCGACCGAGCACGATCTGCCACAGGCCGTCGGGCAGCCCGGCCTTCCCGGCCAGCTCCTGGATCCACAGCGCGGTCAGCGCGGTCTGGTTGTCCGGCTTCTGCACCAGCGCGTTCCCCGCGATCAGCGCCGGGATGGCGTCGAGGCCGGTCAGCGCCAGCGGGTAGTTCCACGGTGAGATCATCGACACCACGCCCTTGGGGTGGCGCACCTCGGTGGTCCTGGTCAGCACCGGCAGCGCCCCCGCCTTGCGCTTGGGCGCGAGCAGCTTCGCCGCCTTGCGGCCGTAGTAGGCCGCGGCCATGGCGGTCACGGCGATCTCGTCGTAGGCGTCGAGCCGGGACTTGCCGGTCTCCACCTGCATCAGGTCCAGCGCCTCGTCCTGGTTGGCCAGGATCAGGTCGTGCAGCCGCAGGAACACCTTCGCCCGCTCGGCCACCGGGGTGGCCGCCCACCGCGCCTGCGCCTCCCGCGCCCGCGCGAACGCCTGCCGCACGTCGGCGTCGGCGATCTGCGGCAGGCTGGTGATGGGCTCACCGGTGAACGGCGCCACCATCTGCACCGTCGTCGGTTCGGCACCCGACACCGCCCGCGCGGTCAACTCGGCAGCCCTGGCCGAGGCCGGAGCCCCCCGGACGGCACCGATGGTGTTGGCTGGCGCGACGACGGACATGAAACGCTCCTCGGTTCGACGGAGCACCCATGTTACTTCGGAGTAGGTACCAGCGACAGGGTCAACTTACCGAGAGTCAGTTCCCCGGCGGATCACGGCACCCCCTCCGCGAAGCGGACCGAGCACCCGAACCCCGTCACGCGACCCCCGAAACCGCCCGCCGGGCATGTCCCGAAACCCGGCTTGCGAACCACGCCAGGCGGGTCCATCCCGAGCGGCGATCCCGGCAAGGGCTCAACGGCTCACGCGCGCCTCCTGCACGCGATCCGCCCCCACCGCCAACGCCACCCGGACCATGTCGTCCTCCCGCCGCACCGACACCGGCAACCCCGACGACATCGCCGCCCGCTCGAACCCCACCTCCGACGGCAGGCACCACGCGATCATCCGCCGGTGCCCCGCCCCCCTGGCCACCGCGCCGAGCCTGCCGATCATCGCCGAGCCCAGGCCGGTGCGCTGCCAGCTGTCCTCCACCAGCACCGAGATCTCCGCCTCGGCCGGGTCGTTGGTGCGGATGAGCTGCGCCATGCCGATCACCCGCGTGCCGCACAGCGCCAGCAGCGTCGTCCCGCGCGGCGGTTGCAGCAGCCGGTGCAGCCAGCGGCGGGGGAGCGTGCGCAGGCCCGCGTGGTAGCGGGCGAACAGCGTCTGCGCCGAGCAGCGGGCGTGCAGGGCGGCGACCGCCTCGGCGTCCTCCGGGGTGCCCGCGCGCAGGACGACACCCGCGCCGGTGCTGGTGATGACCGCCGACGGTGACCCGGCGGCCACCTCACCCGCGGTCAGCACCTCGCCGAGCGCGGTGGCCCTGGCCAGTTCCACCTCGGTGAACGGCGCCCAGCCGCGGCGGGCCACCAGCGTGGTCCCGTCACCGAGGCGCAGCACCGCGCGGTGCCCGCCCTCGTCGGTGCCCGCGGCGGTGTCGGTGTCGGTGGTGGTCACCGAGTCGGCGCCGAGCAGTGCGCGCACGGACTCCGGGGTGCTCGACGGGTCGCGCAGCGCGGCGCCCGCCGCGCGCAGCGCCGCCGTGGTGCGGTCCACCACCTGGTGCATGTCGGCCCGGGTGATCCCCACGCACCGTCCGCCCTCGGCCCGGATCTCGTCGATCAGCCGGGAGGGGGCGGTGCCCGGTGGGGTGCTCACCACGATCTCGTCGACGACGCCGCCGGGGACGGGCAGCACCGACAGGCCCAGGACGTTGCAGTCGCGGGCGGCGAGCCGGGTCGTCATCCGGGCCAGCGCGCCCGGTCGGTCGTCGAGCCGGACCCGCAGCCGCCACGTCGTGGGCGTGCCGGGACGGGTCGCTCCGGGGGAGGCGGTGGTGTCCATGCGTCCATGGTCGGCGGGCAACGTTGCCGAGTGGGGGCCCGTGTGTTTCGGATCTGTGAGCATCCGCCGAGCCGTGCCCGCTCCCGCGTGCGCCGGTGGTCGAGCCGTGCGCGGTTTCCACCACCTGCCTGCCACGCCCGGCAGCATAATCGCGCAATGGGGAAAACCTACGAGCGCATCGACGGCAGGCTCCGCGATTTCATCGAGCGGCAGCCGCTGTTCTTCGTCACCGCCGACCGCATCAGCGACACCTGCGGCTACGCCGTCCCGTTCCTCGACTACCGCGAGGAGCGCACGCTGCACGCGGACTACTTCGGCCGCAAGACCGACGAGGAGTTCGGCGCCTACTGCGCGGCCAAGCCGCACGTCCCGACCAGCCTCGACGGCCTCCCCGCCCTGCCGGTCCCGCTGCCCCCGCGTCCTGCCTAGGGGTTCCGGGTCTGCTCACAGGTTCGTCAAAGACCCAATAGGAATCGTCGTCAGGACCACGGAGACGACGAGATGGACGAGACCAGGTACAGGCAGTCCGCACGCCGGTTCCGGGGTCGTCACCGCGCGCCGAGTTCCCGGTGTGGGGCACGACCGCCGTGCCGGTGGTCACCGACCCCGCCCGGCTGCGCACCGCCACCGCGCTGCCGCGCGCCCACCTCGCCGAGGTCGACCTGGCGTGCAGCCAGTTCCGGCCGGACTCCGAGGTCTCCCGGCTGTACGCCGCTCCTGGCCGCGCCCCGGTCGGCGGCAGGCAGGTCGCCGTGGGCGACGACCACCGCACCGCCGAGTGCGCGCCCCGGTCGCGGATCGCCCTCGGCGGGGTGGTGGCCACCTCCAGCACCACCCGGCGCGCGTGGCGGCGGGCCGGGGGGTCGGTGCACCACGTGATCGACCCGCGTACCGGGCGCAGCGCCGCCGTGGTGCGGCGCACCGCCTCGGTAGTCGCGCAGTCCTGTGTGGACGCCAACACCGTCGCCACCGCCGCGATCGCCGCCGACGCCACCACGCACGCGCTGGCACTGCGGCTGCGCTGACCGGAATGAGCCCGGTGTCCGGTCGGGACACTCGAGTCGCGGTGCGCACTCCGGTCCGGTAGTGCGCGATCTGTTTGGTACGAGGATGTTTCCAAGAACAACCCGCGCACTCCCGGCGAAGTTGATTGTGGGTGATTGTCACACCGCCAAGAATTACCGGTTTCCTGTTGACCTGTCCGGCGGCCTGCCGAGAGGGTGCTTTTGTCACCGCTTCCCGCATACCCACGGAGGTCACTGTTGACCAGGACGAAACGGCGCGTCGTCGTGGCCGTCGCCGCCGCGCTCGCGGGCGCGACCGCCACGCTCGCCGTCACCGGGGCGGTCCAGTCGCCCGCGAGCGCCGCGCCGCTCGGCACTGGACCGGTCAGCGCCTCGGCCGCCGAGCCCGGTCCGCTCGACGACAGCTTCTACCTGCCGCCGAGCCCGCTGCCCGCAGGCGAGCCCGGCGACGTCATCCGCTGGCGCCCCACCATCCCGCCGCTGAACGCGGGTAATGCCGACGCCTGGCAGGTCATGTACTTGTCCACGAACGCCTTGGGTGATCGCAACGCGGTCACCGGAACCATCTTCACGCCCAAGGGTGCCGACCCGGCCAAGGCGCCGATTGTCGGTTACGCGGTGGGTACGCAGGGTCCGGCGTTCAAGTGCACGCCGTCGAAGGCCATCGAGCGCGGCACCCTCTACGACCAGCCCGCCATCAACGACTCCATCAGCGCCGGCTACGCCGTCGCGGTCACCGACTACGAGGGCTACCGCCCGGGTGCGGCGAACAAGCCGACCTAC
>NZ_JAJCXD010000100.1:0-10710 GCF_021056305.1 Actinokineospora sp. PR83 | reverse complement strand
CGTACGCGTCGACGCCCGCGGCGGTCGCGGCGTCGAGGTAGGAGTCCCCCGCGCCGCCGGAGACGGCCACCCGCCGCACCGGCCGGTCGGGGTCGCCCGCGCCCCGCACGCCGCCCGCGGTGGCGGGCAGCGCCCGCGCGACCCGCTCGACGAAGGCGGCGAACGGCTCGGCCGCCGCCAGCTCGCCGACGCGGCCGATGCCGGTGCGCCCGTCGGCGTTGGCGCTCAGCGGCCCGGTGACGGTGAGCCCGAGGGCGTGCGCGAGCGCGTCGGAGACCCCGGGGTCGGCGGAGTCGGCGTTGGTGTGCGCGCAGAACAGGGCGACGCCCGCGCGCACCATCCGGTGCACGAGCCTGCCCTTGGGCGTGTCGGCGCCCACCCCGTGCACGCCCTTGAGCAGCAGCGGGTGGTGGGCGACGAGCAACTGCGCGCCCAGCTCCACCGCCTCGTCCACAGTGGACTCGACGGGGTCGACGCAGACCAGCGCGCGGGTCAGTTCCTGCGCCGGGTCGCCGCAGACGAGCCCGACCGCGTCCCACCCCTCGGCCAGCGCGGGCGGGTAGGCGGCCTCCAGCGCGGCGATGGCGTCGGCGACCGTGGTCACAGCAGTACCTCCTGGTGGGCGCGGACGGCGGCGAGCAGCGGCGCGCACTCGGCGGGCGCGCGCACCGCGATCCGGACGTGGTCGGGTCTGAGCCCGGGAAAGGTATCGCCCCGGCGCACCGCGATCCCGGCGGCCCGCAGCGCGGCCCGCAGCCCCACCGGGACCGTCAGCAGCAGGAACGGCCCGGCGGCGGGCCCGTGCACGGTGATGCCGGGGATCTCCCGCAGCGCCCGCTCGAGCTGCCGCCGGTGGGCGGCGGCCACCGCGGCGTCGCGCTGCGCCTCGGCCACCGCGTGCGGCTCGGAACAGGCCGCGACCGCCTCCAGGACGAGGGTGCCCACCGGCCACTGTGGACGGCCGTGGGTCAGCCGGGCGAGCAGGCCGGGCGGCCCGAGCGCGTACCCGGCGCGCAGGCCGGGCAGCGCCCAGGTCTTGGTGAGGCTGCGGAAGACCAGGACACCCGGGTCACCGGTGAGCGTCTCCGGCTCGCCGGGGACCGCGTCCATGAACGCCTCGTCCACCAGCAGCACCCGCCCCGGCCGGGCCAGGGAGGCGAGGGTGCGGGCGGGGTGCAGGGTCGAGGTCGGGTTGGTCGGGTTGCCGACCACGACCAGGTCGGCGGCCTCGGGGACGCGCTCGGGGTGCAGGGCGTACCCGTCGGCGGGGTCGAGCAGGACGTGGTGGACGGGGACGCCCGCGTCGCGCAGGGCCACCTCGGGCTCGGTGAAGGAGGGGTGCACGAGCGCGGCCAGCCGGGGGCGCAGGTTCGGCAGCAGCGCGAACCCCTCGGCGGACCCGTTGAGGACGACCACCTCCTCGGCGGTGCGGCCGTGCCGGTCGGCCACCGCCAGCCGGGCCGCGCGGTCGTCGGCCGCGGAGGGGTAGGTGCCGATCCGGTCGAGCGCCCCCACCAGCCGCGCCCGCAACCACCCGGGCGGCCCGCTGCCGCGCACGTTCACGGCGAAGTCGAGCAACCCGGGCTCGGCGTCCACGTCCCCGTGGTGCCGCAACCCACCTGTCCCATCCACGCCCGCGAGTCTAGGACGGCGCCCCGATCAGCGCGTTCGTCTGTCCACAGGCCGCAGTCAGGCCTTCGTGAACACCGAGCACCCGGAGATCTCGATCAGCTCGCCCGCCTTGATCGTGATCGTCACCGGCCCCTCGCTCAGGCCGTTGTCGACGATGTTCGACCCGTCGGCGGACTTGCGCGCCCAGTAGCACATCGACCCGGCCGGGCCGGGGCTCTTGTACTTGCCGGGCTGGACGTCCACACCGACCTCGTACGTGCCCACCGAGAACTCGACGGCGGGCCCCGGCGGCGGAGGGGGCGTCACGGTGACGGTCACCGTCGAGACGGTGGTGGCGGTCGAGGTGACCGTCTCGGTCACCGTGGTGACCACCTCGCGGGTCAGCGGCTCGGCGGCACCCGCCGCCACCGCGTCCCGCGACGCGACCCCCGCGGCGGCGCCGACCGTGACGACGACGGCCAACCCCGACGCGCCTGCGGCGACCCAGGGCCACCCCGTCCACTGCGATGCCATCGCTTGCCTCTCCCGTTGTGCCCGACGTCACCTGCTTCGCCGACCGGTCCGACGCCGTTACGCCGTTCACCGGGATGGCGGACGCAGCGGGCGGCAGGTGCGGTTGGGAGACTGGTGGGGTGACGCACCGGCCCCTGCACATCAGCTTCGTCTGCACCGGGAACATCTGCCGCTCCCCCATGGCCGCGCTGGTCTTCGCCGAGCACGTGCGGCGGGCGGGGCTGGCCGGGCGGGTGCGGGTGAGCAGCGCCGGGACCGGGGACTGGCACGTCGGCGACGGGGCGGACCCGCGGACGGTGCGGGTCCTGGTCGGCGGGGGCTACCCGGGGGAGCACGTGGCGGCCCAGGTCGGGGACGAGCACCTCGGCGCCGACCTGCTGGTGGCGATGGACTCCGGGCACGCGCGGGCGCTGCGGCGGCTGGTGCCCGACCCGGAGCGGGTGGTGCTGATGCGCGACTTCGACCCGGATGCCGGGGGCGACCGGGACGTGCCGGACCCGTACTACGGCGGGGACGAGGGGTTCGACGGGGTGCTGGCCATGGTGGAGGCGGCGGTGCCCGGCCTGCTGGCGTGGGTCCGGGAGCGGCTGTGACCGGGGGCCGCACGGACGGGCCCGCGGGTGGGACCGCGGCGCGGGCGGTCGAGGAGCTGGTGGGCGTCGGGGTCACCGGGGTGCACGGGATCGGGGCGTCGGTGTTCGAGGTGGACCTCGACGGCGGTGGGGTGGTGGTGGCGAAGTTCCACGCGGCGGAGGGGAAGGCCGGGGTGGAGGCGCACGGGCTGCGGTGGCTGGCCGAGCCGGGGGTGGTCGCGGTCCCGGAGGTGCGCGGGGTGGACGGGCACTGGCTGGTGATCGACCAGGTGGAGCCGGGCGCCCCCTCGGCCGCGGCGGCGGTGGAGTTGGGGCGCGGGCTGGCCCGGCTGCACGCGGCCGGGGCGGGGGCGTTCGGGGAGGGGCCGCGGGAGTCGTGGATCGGGAACCTGCCGATGGCGTGCGTGGTCGGGCCGCGGTGGCCGGAGTGGTTCGCCGAGCACCGCATCCGGCCGTACCTGCGGCAGGCGGTCGACCGGCGGGCCCTCAGCCCGGATCAGGCGGCCCCGGTGGAGGCGGTCTGCGCGCGGATCGAGGAGGTGGCCGGGCCCGCCGAACCGCCCGCGCGGCTGCACGGGGACCTGTGGAACGGCAACGTGCTCTGGGACCGGCACGACCGCCCCTGGCTGATCGACCCGGCCGCGCACGGCGGACACCGGGAGTCCGACCTGGCGATGCTGGCGCTGTTCGGTTGCCCACACCTCGACCGCGTCCTCGCCGCCTACGACGAGGCGGCACCGCTGGCCGCCGGGTGGCGCGACCGGGTGGCGTTGCACCAGCTCTTCCCGCTGCTCGTGCACGTCGTGCTGTTCGGGGCCGGGTACGCCGGGCAGACCGCGGCGGCGGCCCGGCGGGTCCTGGCGACCTGACCTCGCGGGACCCGGCACCGCGCCCTGGCATACCGTGGTGGGGTGCGGTTGAGGTTGCTGCTGCGCCCAGGGTGGCTGCTGTTGGCTTTCGTCGTGGTGGTGTTCGCCGCGGCGTGCTTCACGCTGCTCGCGCCCTGGCAGTTCGAGCGCAACGCCGAGCGGGAGGCGACCAACGCCGCCCTGGAGTCCTCCACCGGCGCCGACCCCGCCCCCCTCGACGGCGTGCTGCCCGCCGGGACGGCGCCCGGTCCGGCGACCGAGTGGCGGCGGGTGACCCTGCGCGGGCAGTACCTCACCGACGCCGAGGCGGTGGCGCGGCTGCGCACCGTGCAGGGCAACGCCGCGTTCGAGGTGCTCACCCCGTTCCGCCTGCTCGACGGCTCCGCCGTGCTGGTCGACCGCGGGTACGTCCGCCCGGTCGGCGGCATCCGCGTCCCCGGGTTCGCCCCCGCGCCCACGGGCACCGTGGACCTGGTGGCCAGGGTCCGGGTCGACGAGCGGGACCCGCAGGGCAGGCCCGCCTTCGAGGACGCCACCACCGACGGGCACCGGCAGGTGTACGCCGTGGACTCCCGCGCGGTCGCCGACGCGGCCGGGCTGGCGCTGCGGCCCGGGTACTTCCAGCTGGAGGACGGGTCACCCGGGGTGCTGTCGGCGCTGCCGCTGCCGCTGATGGAGGCGGGGCCGTTCTTCTCGTACGCGTTGCAGTGGATCGCCTTCGGGGTGATGGCGCTGCTGGGGCTGTTCTACTTCACCTGGCGGGAGGTCAAGCCCGGTGGGGCGCTGGCCGAGCCCCGGCCGCGCAGGCTGTCGGTGGCCGAGCAACTGGCCGAGGACGACTACAGCCGGGCCTAGGACATGTCCTCAAAGCCCGGGATTTTGCTGGTATGCCCGGCAGGGGCGTAGCCGGGCCTGCGGTTTTCAGGTGGTCGGCTTTGAGGACAGGCCCTGGGGCTGGGCCGCTTCGCCGAACCCTGGCCGTGTGCTGTTGGCTCAAGAGCCGGTTGTTTGTCGGTGGTGCCCGGCCGGCGGTTTTCGGGATGGTCGGCAGCTGCACCGGTGGGGTTTGGCGTGGCTGGGTCGGCTGTGGGGGTCAGGGGGTGGGGCCTGCCGGGGTGCCGGTGCGGGAGGACAGGTCGATCTGCTCCGAGGTCTGGTCGGGGTTCATCCGCATGATCGGGATGGCCTTGTCGGTCGGGACGCCGTCCTGGCTGCCCGGGCCGGGTTCGTAGTAGATCCACCCGCTGGCGCCGGGGACCCGGGCGTTGGAGGTGATGGTGTGGAAGCCGTTGTCGACGTCGGCCGGGGTGAGCACGGAGGAGGTGCGGTCGGTGTCGTAGGCGTTGTGCGCGGCGGTGGCGGTGACCATCAGGGCGTCGTGGGCCATGAGGGCCTGGCCGTCGTCCAGGGAGTCCTTGAACAGGGCGGCGAAGCAGTGGTCGCAGCCGGCGAAGCGGTCGAGGGTGGCTCGGGGGACCGCTCCGGTGGCGCGCAGCCAGCTACTGGTGGTGGCCAGGCCGGTGTAGACCAGGTCGAGGTTGGTGTCGCCCCACAGGGGGCTCTCGCCCGGTTTCTTCGGGGCGAGGACGTTCACGTCGTCGCCGGTGACCACCGTGATCGGGCGGTCGACGCAGGAGCGCTGGTTGAGCTTGCCCATCATGACCGTCAGCGCCTGGCTGCGGCCCGCGAACAGGATGGCGTCGGCGGGTGGGTCGAGGGAGCAGACCTGGCTGACCAGGCGCTCCAGGACCGTGCCCGTGGCGGCGTTGTTGCCGGTGAACTCGACCTGCGTCTGCGCGAGGCGCTGCACCCCGTTGGTGGGGAACGAGCTGCGGTAGGAGGTGCCGAGGTCGATGGCGTAGCTGTCGGTGGGGTTGCGGTCCTGCACCAGGTAGGCGGTGTACGGGCGGTCCGGGGTGGCCTGCTTCCACCGCGGGGTGGAGGTCAGGTAGGCGACCGCCGCGGCGGCCTCGTCGGCGTTGCTCGGGGCGACGCGGCGCAGCCGGTCGCCGGTGATCCGGGACGAGGTGATGACCGAGCTGACCATCGGCACGCCCAGTGCGTCCAGCGCGTCGACCAGCGACTGGGTGGTGTCGATGCTGGCACCGAGCCCGGCGACGGCGACCAGGTGGTCGTCGGTGACCGCGTCGGCCAGTTCGGCGGCGGTCCGCTCCCAGTCCGCGCCCGCGACTCCGGTGTCGGCGAGCAGCAGCTTGACCAGCGGGCGGTCCTGGCCGAACCGGTCGCCGCCGTCGGGGTGGTTGGCCCAGAACTGCGCCAGGTACGCGCCCTGCACCTGGTGGCGGATGTTCTCCTCGCTGAACATGTCGTCGCCCCCGCGCATCGGGGCGGCGTAGGCGATGGTCAGGTGGTTGGGATCCGCCGCGACCACGGCCTCGTTCTCGGCGAGGATCCTGGCCTCGACGTCGGCGAGGTGGTCGGCGAACACCACCGACCCGTCGGTGACCAGGTCGTCCTCGGCCACCACCACGGCGGTGACCGCGCCCGCCACGAGCAGTCCCACCGCGGCGGGCACCCACCAGCGGCGCCGCCAGAACGAGCGGCGGCGGGCGATCGGGTGCGCGGCGGGGTTGTCGAGGTAGCGGTCGGACGGGTGGGTGAGCAGCGGGTCGACGGACACGGCGCGTCCTCTCAGCTTGTCGGGCGGACTGGCCTGCGCCGGGGTGGGGCGCCCTGCTTGAGCGGGTCGAGGTTGCGGTAGAGCTTCGACTCCTGGCGGAAGCGGACCAGGCCGCCGCGCACCTGACCGGCGATCGCGGCGTAGGCGTCGGCGACGGCGTCGGTCAGGTCGAGGCCGGGGTCGGCGAGCGGGTCGGCCCAGATCCAGCGGGCGGCCACCAGGGCGAACACCTCGCGGGCCACCGGGTCGGCGCGCAGCCGCTCGCTGCGCGCGGCCATCACCACGTCGAACCGGTCGGCGGCGGGCACGGCCGGACCGCCGGGCAGCGGGGCCACGGTGATCTCGTCGAGCCGGTCGATCCACGACCCGGTGTCCCAGGTGGCCCGGTCGTCCCAGGTGGGGCCGGGGGGCGGGGCGGTGTCGAGGCGGGCGGCGAGCAGCCAGGCGACCTGCTCGACCTCGCCGAGGGCCAGCAGGTAGTAGGCCAGGTCGACCTCGCTGCCGTCGGCGGCGGCGCGGACCCGCAGCGCCTCGAAGAACTCCCGCCACCGGCCGGTGCGGCCCAGCGCGTGCAGCAGGACCCGGCGCAGCCAGGGGTGCGGCTCCAGCGCGCCCCGACCGTCCACGTCGGACAGCCAGTGGCCCTGCTCGAACCGGTCGTGGTGGTCGCGCAGCCGCAGGGCCCGGCACAGCGCGGCGGCGGCCGGGGCGTCCCGGGCGGCGCCCAGCGCGAGCGGGCCGTCGTCGCCGGTGAGGTACCACTCGGCGGCGTCGTCGAGGCGGTCGCGCAGGTCCGGCAGGTCCGACTGGCCATTGCGGGCCGCCCGGGGGTCCTCGGGCAGCGCGTCGGCCAGGAAGGCGGCGGCCCTCGGGTGCCCGTGGGTGAGCCGGTGCAGGTACCCCGCCCGGCGTTCGCCGAAGACGACGCCCAGTTCCTCGCGGGACAGGTCGCGCAGCCACACCGGCAGCCACCAGGCGCCGGTGCGCTCCACCGGGCCGCGGTGGGCCCGCCACAGCGCCAGCGACGCCTGCGCCGTCCCCGGCACCGCGGCCCGGCCCCTGGCGTCGGCCGACCACGGCGTGCGCCAGCGCTCCTCGACGTCGGGCAGGTCGGCCAGGCCGCGGGTGACGGCGACGACCACCAGGTCGTCGGGGGCGCGCACCCGGGAGGCGGCGATCAGGTCGAGCAGCCCGGTGGCGGCGGGGCCGTCGGCGTCGTCGAGCAGCAGCAGGCAGTTGTGCCCGCCACCGAGGCGGGTGACCAGGTCGTGGACGTCGGCGAGGAAGGCGCGCAGCAGCACCGGCACCGCGCGGTCGGGGCCGTCGAGGTCGCCGCGGTGGGTGCGGTTGAGGCGGACCAGCGCGCGCAGCCCGACGCGGTGGTCGCCCGCACCGTCGGCGAAGTGGCGCAGCGCGGCCTTGGACGGGACCTTCGACCGGGTGAGCAGGGAGGCGCCCTGCTGGGCCGCGGCGCGCACCGCGACCGGGGCGGACAGCGTCTCCCCCAGCGCCTCGACCAGCGCGGGGATGGTGGCGGTGGCCTCGTGCAGCCGGTCGGCCCGGCGCAGCACGGCCAGCAGCGCGGTCTCCGGGTCGGCGGTGGTCGCCAGGTCGGTGACCGCGACCGCCAGCCGGGCGACCCTGGTGCGGGTGAACCCCCGGCGGGCCCCCGGCCACTTGCGGTCGAGGCCGTCGACCACCTCGCAGAGCAGGTCCCAGGCAGTGCTGTGCGCGTCGCCGCCGCAGTCGACCAGGGCGTGCGCCAGGCCGGTGGAGGCGCGGGCGCGGTGCAGCAGGTAGCGCAGCAGCGTCGTGCGACCGCTGCCCTCGGGACCGAGCAGCAGCACGATCGGGCGGTCCGGGGAGGCGCGCTCCGCGGACTCGTCGACCAGGAGGTCGATGGGTTTGCAGCCGACGAAGGACCAGGGGCCATCGGTCATGCGGATCCCCGCTCGCAGGTGGATCTTCGATGGTAGCGAGGCGGGGCGGGGAGCGGTCCCGTTTTTCCGAACCGGCCTCGCTCTCTACCGGTCGCGGGCGAGCAGGGCCACCGCGGCCGCCAGCGCGGCGGTGAGCACGCCGACGACCCGGGACAGCTCGACGGCCCTGGTCACGTGACCGGCGTCGGGCATCCGGCCGTCGCCGAGGACCGGGCGGTCCTCCACCCCGTACGGGTAGACGGTGCGCCCGCCGAGGCGGACCTCCAGGGCACCGGCGAAGGCGGCCTCGACCCGGCCCGCGTTGGGGCTGGGGTGCGCGTCGGCGTCGCGCTGCCAGGCCAGCCAGGCCCCGCGCCGGTTGCCGCCGACGACCGGGGCGCCCGCGACGGTGAGGGCGGCGGCGAGCCGGGCGGGCAGCAGGTTGACCAGGTCGTCGAGGCGGGCGGCGGCCCAGCCGAAGTTCCGGTACCGCGGCGAGCGGTGCCCGACCATGGCGTCCATGGTGTTGACCGCGCGGTAGCCCAGCAGGCCGGGCACCCCGGCCAGCGCGCCCCAGACCAGCGGGGCGACCACGGCGTCGGAGGTGTTCTCGGCGACCGACTCCACGGTGGCGCGGGCCATCGCCGCGGCGTCGAGGGTGCGCGGGTCGCGGCCGCACAGGTGCGGCAGCCGGGCCCTGGCGTCCTCGACCTCACCGGCGTCGAGGTGCTTGCCGATCAGCGCGCCCTCGGTGGCCAGCGACTTGCCGCCGAGCACGACCCAGGTGGCCAGGGCGGTGGTGGCGACCCTGGCGAGCGGCCTGCCGCGGCCCGCGCGCTCGGCGAGGACCCCGAGGCCGACGGCGCCACCGGCGAGCACGGCGGTGTAGACCACGCCGGGGGCGGTCGCGTCGCGGTGCAGGACCCGCTCCAGGCGCTGGGCGGCGCCGCCGAACCCGGCGACCGGGTGCAGCCTGCGCGGGTCGCCGAGGGCGACGTCGGCGGCGAAGCCGAGCAGCAGGCCGAGCGCGCGCGCCGCGGACACGGTGGCTCCCCCTCCTGGCTGAGGTCTTCCGGTGCTGTGGTCCCGGTGGCGCGGTGGTCCCCCGGGCAGGCGAAACCGTATCGCGGGAGCCCGCCCGGCCCGCGCGGGTGTCGGTGCCTGCGGCTATCGTGGCCCGCCGTGGAGGCAGACCAGGAGACCCGACCGGGCGCCGACGCCCAGCGCAGGCTCCAGCTCTACGCCTACCTGCAACCCCGCGAGCACCACCGGACCTACCTGGCGATCATGCGGCTGTTCACCTCGACGCTGCTGGCCGACCTGTCCGCGGGCGAGGTGTCCTCGGCGCTGGCGGCGGCCGAGCGCGACGGGTCGATCGACGTCGGCGAGTCGCACATCGACGTGGTGATCCCCCGGCTGCGCCAGCTCGTCGAGTGGGGCAACCTGGTGCACGGCCGCCGGGAGACGATCGCGTCGAGCATCGCCGAGTTCATGCAGGGCTCGATGCGCTACCAGGTGGGCAAGCTGGCGGTGCGGGTGCAGCGCGACGTGGACGAGCTGCTGCGGGTGCCCGAGGGTGCGCGCGAGGTGTCCCGGGAGCTGCTGCCCGCGATCGAGCGCGGCCTCGGCGAGCTGGGTGAGGCGCTGGCGACGGCGATCGCCCGCAGCGACCGCGACCCCGGTTCGCTGCCCGCCCGCCGTGCCCGCGAGCAGCTCGCCGAGCGGGTGACGACGCTGTTCCTGCAGCACGCGGAGCTGGCCGCCACGGTCCGCGACTTCTACGCCTACCTGGGCCAGGTCCTGACCCGCCACCACCTGGCGCCCGAGGAGATCTCCGGCTTCCGCAACCTGCTGGTGGAGTACATCCAGCTCGTGGTGGAGGACGTCCTGCGGCACACCCCGACGATCGCGGCGGCGCTGGCCGGGCTGGCCCCGCACCGGGCGCGGCTGCTGGCGCTGCTGCAGCCCGCCGAGCAGTTGGGCGCGGCCGTGGAGCGCACCCGGGGCCGCGGCGAGGCCGACTGGCAGGAGCTGGCGGACTGGTTCGCCGACCGGCCTGGCAACCCCAGCCAGGTCACCGCGCTGCGCGACGCCACCACCCGGGCCATCGGCGCGCTGCTGGCCACCGTGCGCCGGGCCACCACCGGCGGCGGGCTGCTGCCGAGCAGGCGCGCGGAGCTGGTGCGGCTGGCGGGCTGGTTCGACCGGGCCACCCCGGACGAGGCGCACGCCCTGTACGCGGGGGCGTTCGGCCTGCACTCGGCGCGCAACCTGCTGCCCGCCCCGGAGCACGACGGCGACGACGAGCACACCCCGTGGGCCGACGGCCCGGCGGTGGACGTGTCGGTCAGCGTGCGCGGCCGGGGTGACCGGGGCGCGCGCGGGCGCACGTCGCGGATCATGGACGACCCGATCACCGAGCAGGGCCTGCTCGCCGCGGCCCGCGCGGCCGACGAGCGCCGCGAGGCCGCCGCCGCCGAGCTGGCCGCCGCGGCGGCGCACGCCGACGGCATCGACAGCGCCGTGCTGTCCGCGCCCGCGCT
>NZ_JAJCXD010000099.1:0-3147 GCF_021056305.1 Actinokineospora sp. PR83 | reverse complement strand
GACGTCGAAGGCGTAGGAGTGTGCCATTGACCACACGTCGTGGGGGGTGAAGTGGAAGTGGGTGTGTGTGGTGTGCAGGAGTCGGGTGATGTTGGAGTGGGTGATGGAGACGCCTTTGGGGTGGCCGGTTGATCCGGAGGTGTAGATGACGTACGCCAGGTTGTCCGGGGACAGCGCAACATCGGGGACGGTGTCGGCGCAGCCGGCCTCGTCTCCTACGCGGACGGTCACGCCTGGGTTCCAGGAGGCGTCCGCGTCGGTGAGCACCAGGCGCGCTCCCGCGTCCTCGGTGATCTGCCGCAGGCGCTGCACCGGGTTGGCCGGGTCGAGCGGCAGGTACGCCGCACCGCTCTTGAGCACGCCGAGGATCGCCGGGAGCAGGTGGGGGCCGCGTTCGAGGTGGACGCCGACGAGCTGCTCCGGCCCGGCGCCGAGCGCGCGCAGGTGGTGCGCCACCCGGTTCGCTGCGGCGTCCAGCTCAGCGTAGGTGAGTGTGCCCGTGCCCGAGGTGACCGCGGGCGCGTCCGGTGTGGCGGCCGCCTGACGCTCGAACACCCGCACGGGCAAGTCGACCCCGGCCCCGGGGCGCGGCCCGTGCCAGGAGCCCAGCAGCGCCGCCTCGGCCTCGGGCACCCGCACCACGCGGGCGTCCCCGTCACCGCCCGCGGCGATCGCGGCCAGCACCGCCCGGTACATCCCCGCGAGCCGCTCGGCGTGCGCCTCGGTCAGCGCCCCGGGCCCGGACCGCAGGGACAGCACTCCCTCGGCCGTGGTCACCGACAGCGAGAACTCCTTGGGGGCGCGACTGATCACCGTGTCCACGTCGCCGCTGCGCTCGGCGGAGAAGTCGAGGTGGTTGAAGACGACGTCGATGAGCCTGCCCTGCCCGGCGTCCTGCTGGATGCGCTGCATCGGGTAGTGGCGGTGCTCCCACGCCGCGCTCTCGCGGGCGTGCGTGGCGAGGATCAGCTCGGTCCAGGTCCGCGCGCCGCGGTCCACCGGGTGCGGCAGTGTGTTGAGGTGCATGCCGACCAACCGGTCCGCCCCCTCCGCCTCCGGTCGGGTGTGCGTCACCAGACCGGTGTGCAGCGCCGCTTCCGGGCAGATCTGCGACAACACCTTGGTGTGCGCTGCGAGCAGCACGGTCTTGAGCCCCACCCCGTGTTCCTCGGCCACCGCGCGCAGCCGGGGGAGGAGGTCCCGGTGGTCGACGACCACGCCCACCTCACCCTCCCCGCCCGCCCAGTGCGCGGGCAGGCGTGCGGGTTGGTGCGCGGCGGTGAGGGCGTTCCAGTGCTCCCGATCGGACTCGTCGTCGAGCGCCGCCAGTTCCGCCGCGACGGTGTCGGCGAACCGCGCCGCACCCGGCCGCTCGGCGGGGATCGGCCCGCCGTCGCGCAAGGCCCGGTACAGGCGCACCAGTTCCTCGCGCAGCAGGTGCAGGCTCCAGCCGTCCAGCACCGCGTGCGAGTGCGTGACGGTCAGCGCCCACTCCCCACCCAGGTCGTGGGCGAACACGCGGACCAGCGGTTCGTTGACGTCCACGGCGAACACGCGGTCCCGCTCGGCGGCGACGAAGTCCTCGATCCCCGCCCGCCGCGCGTCCTCGGGCTGCGCGCCGAAGTCGGCCCAGGCGAAGGGCACGGCCGGTTCGGCGTGCACGACCTGAAGCGGCTCGGAGTACGACGTCAGGTGTGCGGAGGTCCGCAGTGCGGCGTGCCTGCGCGCAACCTCGGCGACGGCCCGGCGCAGGGCGTCCGCGTCGAACGGCCCGTCGTCGCGCACGACCGACGTGCTCACGTTGTGGTAGCTGGACCCCGCCGTGTCGGCGAGCATCTCCACCAACATGCCCAGCTGGTTGCGGGTCAACGGGTAGGCGTCGACAGCAGAGTCGGGCAGTCGAGCCCGGTCGCCGTCGGAGACCAGGGCGAACGGTTCGGTCGGTGCCATCTCGGTCACCCCCGCTGTCTCGGTGCCGTCCAGCCCCCTGGCCAGTTCCCGGACCGTGCGGTCGCGCAGGATCTGCCCGACGGACACCCCGATCCCCGCCGCGCGCAGCGCGCCCGCCAAGGCCACGGCGCGGATGGAGTCCCCCCCGAGGTCGAAGAACCCCTGGGTCACGCCGATGTCCGGCACGCCGAGGACGGTCGACCACACCTCGGCCACCTGCCGCTCCAGTCCGGTCGCGGGCGGTACCCGCTCCCCGGCCGCCGAGGCGGGCCGGGGAAGCCGCGCCTTGTCGAGCTTGCCGTTGGTGGTCCGGGGCAGCTCGTCGAGCGCCACGACGTGCGCGGGCACCATGTACGGCGGCAGCGCGGACCGCAGGTGCTCGCGCAGCGCCAACACCAACCCGGCATGATCGGCGTCCGCCGTCGTCACGTAGGCCACCAGTTGTGCGGTGCCGCCCGAGGTGGACGTGGTGACATGCGCGCCGGTCACGCCCGGGTACGCGGTGATGGCGGCCTGCACCTCGCCCGGTTCGACGCGGTGGCCGCGGATCTTGACCTGGTCATCGGCGCGGGAGTGGAATGCCAGCCCGCCGTCGGTGTCGCGGTGCGCCAGGTCGCCGCTGCGGTAGCGGCGCGATCCGGGCGGGCCCCACGGGTCGGGGGTGAACCGCTCGGCGGTGAGCGCCGGTCGGTCGTGGTAGCCGCGGGCCAGCGCGGGACCGGCCACGTGGATCTCCCCGACCACGTCCACCGGCACCAGGTCACCGGTGGGGCCGAGGAGCTGGATCGCGGTGTCGGCCAGCGGGTACCCGACAGGGTTGTCCGACCGTTCGAGGTCCGCCGTCGTCACCAGGTGGAATGTCGAGTGCACGGTGGTCTCGGTGATCCCGTACATGTTGACCAACCGGGGCGAGTCGAACCCGGCGTGGTCGGTCCACGCGCGCAGGCCGGGGTAGTTCAGCCGCTCGCCCGCGAACACGATCGCCCGCAGCCGCTGTTCCCGCCCCCGCAACTCGCCCGAGAGCGCGTGGAACGCGGTGGGTGTTTGGCTCAGGATGGTGATTCCGTGGTGGGTGATGAGGTTTGCGAAGTCGTGTGGGGAGCGGGTGGTGTCGGTGGGTACGACGATGAGGTGTCCGCCGTGTAGGAGTGCGCCCCACATTTCGAAGACGGAGACGTCGAAGGCGTAGGAGTGTGC